>NZ_JBEXLP010000088.1:0-29792 GCF_040610035.1 Streptomyces sp. NPDC004542 | reverse complement strand
GGCCGCCGGCGCCTTCCGCGTGTCCCGCGGTGCGCGCGCGGTGGCCCCGGGGGTCCCCGGTGCCCGGACTCGTGGGGCCCGCGGCACTGTACGGCCGCCCGCCGGCGGCGCCGGCCGGGAGGCCGGTCGTCGCGTCGCGGCCGTCGCACGCCTGGGGCCCCGGGGGCCCGTGCCCTCACGGCCCGGCGTTGGCCTGTGGTCACGTGTAGCGCAGCTCCGCCGGGTGCACCGAGCGGCGCAGCAGCGGCAGCGAGGTGGCCGCCGCCAGCAGGCAGCACGCGTACACGCCGACCGGGACCGGCAGCGCCCCCCAGGGCACGGCCAGTGCCTGGTCGCGGCCGGCGACGGTGGCGTACCAGGTGCCGATCGCCATGCCGCCCACGCCCGCCACCACGACGGCGGGGGCCAGCGGCAGCGCCGTCTCCAGGAGCAGGGCCCGGCCGAGCACGTGCCGCGGTACCCCGGCGGCGACCTGCGCGGCCAGGCCGCGGCGGCGGTTGGCCAGCGACTCGGCGGTGCCGACGGCGAGCCCGGAGAGGGTGATGGCGAGGCCGGTCAGGATCGCGGCGGCCGTCAGGTCAACGCGGTCAGAGTGGTCAGCCGGGCCGCCGTGGTGTTCATCCAGCGGAGGTCGGCGTCGAGGTGGTTGAGGGCGTAGTCCGCCGAGAGCACGGTCGCCAGATCGGTGTCCGCGGCGGTCTTGAGGACGGTCAGCTGCCGCATCCGCTCCATGTGGGCGGCACGCTGGGCGCCGAGGTAGGCGGCCGGGTCGCCGCCCGCGAGGATCGACACGACGACCTTGGCGAAGATCTCGTTCGTCACGAACGGCGCCGGCGGGGCGATCTCGGCCGCCCACCGGGTCAGTTCGCGCGTGCCGGTCGCCGTCGAGCGGTAGAGGGTCCGCTCCGGTCCGCCGTCCGCGTCCGTGCCGTCGACCTCGGCGAGGCCGTCACGGACCAGGCGCTGCAGTGTGGTGTAGACCTGCCCGTAGGCCAGTGGCCGGGCCTGAGGGAACCGTTCGTCGTGGCGTCGCTTGAGGTCGTAGCCATGGCTCGGCCCCGCCGCGAGCAGCCCCAGGAGGATGTGCCGGGTGCTCATGGAGATCAGTATGCATCAAGTACATGTACTGAGTGAATAGTGGGCGGACGGATGAAGCGGACGGGTGAAGAGGGGCGGCCGGGATGTCGTATGCCTCACGTAGTTCGCGGTCGTACGTCTGCCGTCGCGTCCACTGGGTAGGCCTGCGATGTCCCGCATCCCGCCACCAGCCCGCCGTACCGACGTCATACGAGGAGGCCCCCGTGGCCGCACCGGCACACCCCCTGCTCCCGGCCCCGTCCAAACCCGCGGCGGAACCGTCCGCCGACACCCAGGAGCTGTACGCCTGCGCCTTCAACGCGGAGAGCAGCCACGCCGAGGCGCCGCTGACGAGCGAGCCGCCGCTGCCCGACGCCGAACCCCTGACCAGTGAACCGCCGCTCTCCGACGCCGCCCCGCTGACCAGCGAGTCCGACGCCGTCCCGGACTGCTACGGCCCGGGGCTGTAGATGGCCGCACCCCTCGACGAGGAGTTGTCCCGGCTCGCGGAGCTGCACGGCGTCGCCACCTCCTACAGCCCGTCCCCGGACCGTACGGTCGCGGCCTCCGCCGAAGCCGTCGTCGCCGTCCTGGCCGCCCTCGGCGTCGACGCGGCCACCCCCGGTGCCACCCGCGCCGCCCTCGCCGACCGGGAACGGGAACTGGGCGAGCGGCTGCTGCCGCCGACCCTGGTCCACTGGACCGACGCCGGAGCCGGCCCCGCCGCCCTCGCCGGCCTGCCCGCGGGCACCCGGCTGAGCCTCGAGACCGAGCAGGGCGAGGCGCGGGCGACCGCCGAGCGGCTCCCGCCCGGCGTCCACCGCGTGCGGGCCACCGCCCCCGACGGGCGCACCGCCGAGGCCCACCTGATCGTCGCGCCGCCCCGGCTGCCCACACCCGCGGGCCGCTCCTGCGGGCTCCTCGTACAGCTCTACTCCCTGCTGTCCTCCCGCTCCTGGGGCATGGGTGACCTCGGTGACCTCGCCGAGCTGGCCGCCTGGGCCGGGCGCACGGCGGGCGCCGGGTTCGTCCAGGTCAACCCGTTGCACGCGGCCGTACCGGGCGCCCCCACCGACCCCTCGCCCTACCGGCCCTCCTCCCGCCGCTTCCCGGACCCGGTGCACCTGCGGGTCGAGGCCGTCCCCGAGTACGCCCACGCCGAGGACCGCGAGCACCTCCGGGCCGTCCTGGAGCGGGCCGCCCGGCTGCGCGCCGGGGTGCTCGACAAGGGCGCGCTGATCGACCGGGACGCCGTGTGGGAGCTGAAGCGGGAGGCGCTGGAGAAGGTGCGCGAGGTCCCGCTCGGGCCGGGACGCCAGGCCGCCTACGACGCCTTCCGCGCCGGACAGGGCCGGGCCCTCGAGGACCACGCCACCTGGTACGCCCTCGCGGAGGTGCACGGCTCCGACTGGCAGTCCTGGCCCGCCGGGCTGCGCGATCCCCGCTCGCCCGAGACCGCACGCGCCCGCGCCGACCTCGCCGACCGCGTCGACTTCCACTCCTGGCTCGCCTGGCTCACCGACGAGCAGCTCCGCGCCGCCCAGCGCGCCGCCCGCGAGGCGGGCATGCAGGTCGGCATCGTCCACGACCTCGCCGTCGGCGTGCACCCCGCCGGCGCCGACGCCTGGGCGCAGCAGGACCACTTCGCCGCCGGGATGTCCGTCGGCGCCCCGCCCGACGCCTTCAACGCCCGCGGCCAGGACTGGGGCCTGCCGCCGTGGCGCCCCGACCGCCTGGCCGCCTCCGGCCACGCCCCCTACCGCCGCCTGCTGCGGGCCCTGTTCCGCTACGCGGGCGCCCTGCGCATCGACCACGTCATGGGCCTGTTCCGGCTGTGGTGGGTGCCGCAGGGCCGGCCGCCGACGGAGGGCACGTACGTCCGGTACGACGCCGAGGCCATGCTCGCCCTGCTGACGCTGGAGGCCTCCCGGGCGGGGGCCCTGGTCATCGGCGAGGACCTGGGCACGGTGGAGCCCGGGGTGCGCGAGACGCTCCAGCGGCGCGGGGTGCTCGGCACGTCGGTGCTGTGGTTCGAACGGGACTGGGAGGGCGACGGCCGGCCGCTGCCGCCCGAGAGCTGGCGCGCCGACTGCCTGGCCACCGCCACCACCCACGACCTGCCGCCCACCGCCGCCCGGCTGACCGGTGAGCATGTCGAGCTGCGCGACTCCCTCGGTCTGCTCACCCGTCCCCTGGCCGAGGAGCGCGCTGAGGCGACCGCCGACACCCGGGAGTGGCTGGCCGTCCTCGACCGGCTCGGTCTGCTCGGGCCCGCGGGCCCGGCCGGGGAGGAGTCCGCGGCCTCGGCCGAGGAGGCCCGGATCCGGGCCGTCCACCGGTTCCTGCTGCGCACCCCCGCCCGCATGATCGGTGTCTGGCTCCCGGACGGCATCGGCGACCGCCGCCCGCAGAACCTACCCGGCACCTGGGACGAGTACCCGAACTGGCGCCTGCCGATCGCCGACCCGGCGGGACGGCCGGTGACACTGGAGGAGCTGACGCGGTCGCCGAGGGTGCGGGCGCTGCTCGCCCTGCTGGGGGAGGGCTGAGCCGTGCGTCGCACAGGGCACCCCGGGCGCGCGGCCCGTTCGGGTGTTCGGTACTTTGGCACCGTGGACAAGAAGAACGCCCTGCGCGCCGGCGCCCTGGCCGCCGGTACGACGCTGATGATGCTGCTCATGTCGTCCCCCGCGCTCGCGCTGACCCGCGACGACGGCGACGACCCCGGCAAGCCCCTGAGCATGGGCGCGACGCTGGGCCTCTACGTCGTGCTGCCGCTCGTCATCTTCGGGGTGATCACCGGCCTGGTCATGGTGCTGGACAAGTCGCACAGGAAGCAGGACGACACCAGCTCCAACATCAACGTCAAGGCCCGGGCCGAGGCCTGACCTTCGCGGCTTACGTCGAGGGCGCCGGTGATGCCGGCGCCCTCGACGTGTTTCCCGGCGCCCCGGTTCCGCGGGCACCGACCCGCAGTGGCGGGGGCCTGCCGGTGTTCCTGCCGGAGATGACGGCAACGTGGGCCAACAAGTGATGGCCAACAGGTGTTGACTTCAGGGTCGACGCCCTCCTAGGATTGCCTACAAGTGTTGACCAACAAGCGTTGGTCGCACCTGTTGACCGGCAAGCGTCGGCACTCTGGGAGGCCCTCATGAACGCCACCACCGGCACCACCCGCACCGTCCACCGCGTCCTCGTCGTGGGCTCCGGCCCCACCGGCCTCCTCCTCGCCGGCGACCTCGCCACGGCCGGCGTCCCCGTCACCCTCGTCGAGAAGCGCCCGCACCGGATCGGCAACCGCCGCACGGACCGGCCGGCCGTGGCCCGCTGGGCCGGCGACCGCCGTACGACCGTTCTGGTCCGCCCCGGCGGATACGTGGCCTGGGCGGCCGACGCGGCCGGCCCGGAGGCGGTCGAGGTGGCCCTCGCGGCCCACGTGGGGTGACCTACGAGCCGGGCTTCCCGGTGCCCGCGAGCAGTTCCCGCAGCAGGCCGGCCAGGTGGCCGGCCTGTTCGCCGTCCAGCGCGGCGAGGGCGGCCGTCTGCTCCGCCAGGCCCGCGCCGACCGCCTGGTCGATCAGCCGCAGGCCCTTGTCGGTGAGGGTCACCCGGAGTCCACGCCGGTCGTGTGGGTCGGGGGAGCGGCGCAGCAGGCCGGCCCGTTCCAGCCTGTCGAGCCGGCCGGTCATCCCGCCGGTGGTGAGCATGAGCGTGGCCGAGAGCTGGCGCGGGGAGAGGGTGTGGGGCTCGCCGGAGCGGCGCAGGGTGGCCAGGACGTCGAACTCGCCGCGCGAGATGCCGTAGGGCTCGTACGCCTTCTCCATGCGGTCGCCCATCGTGCGGGAGAGCCGGAAGATGCGACCGAAGACCTCCATCGCGGCGGTGTCGAGGTCGGGCCGTACGGCGGCCCACTGGTCGACGATCGCGTCGACGGCGTCCCGCCGCTGCGCGCTCGGCTCTGTCGGTCGCTCCGCTCGCTGCTCCGCCCGCTGCTCTGTGCTCATGCGGGGGAGTATCCGCCGCCTCCGGAACGCCGGCAAGAAACTTGCTTGTCGCTAAGTTGCTTAGCGCTAAGCTAATCAGTGTCGAGTCAGTCCCGCTGCCCAGCCCGAAGGGTGCCTCCCATGGCCACGAGCCGCCCGGCGCTCATCGCCCTCACCGCCCTCGCCCCCGTCTCCTGGGGCACCACCTACGCCGTCACCACCGAGTTCCTGCCGGCCGACCGCCCGCTCTTCACCGGCCTGGTGCGCGCCCTGCCCGCCGGACTGCTCCTGCTCTGCCTCGCCCGGGTACTGCCGCGCGGCGCCTGGTGGTGGAAGGCCGCCGTCCTCGGCGCGCTCAACATCGGCGCCTTCTTCCCGCTGCTGTTCCTGTCCGCCTACCGGCTGCCCGGCGGCATGGCGGCCGTCGTGGGATCGGTGGGCCCGCTGTTCGTCGTCGGCCTCTCGGCCCTGCTGCTCGGGCAGCGGCCCACCACCCGCACCCTGCTCACCGGCGTCGCGGCGGCCTTCGGCGTCAGCCTGGTCGTGCTCGAGGCGGCCGGCGCGTTCGACCCCGTGGGCGTGCTCGCCGCCCTCGCCGCCACCGCCTCCATGTCCACCGGGACCGTGCTGACCAAGCGCTGGGGCCGCCCGGACGGGGTCGGCCCGCTGGCGCTCACCGGCTGGCAGCTCACCGCGGGCGGCCTGCTCATCGCCCCGGTCGCGCTCCTGGCCGAGGGCCCGCCGCCCGCCCTGGACGGCCGTGCGCTCGGCGGCTACCTCTCCCTCGCCCTGGCCAACACGGCGGTCGCGTACTGGCTGTGGTTCCGCGGCGTCGGCCGCCTTACCGCCACCCAGGTCACCTTCCTCGGCCCGCTCTCCCCGCTGACCGCCGCCGTCGTCGGCCGGGCGGCCCTCGGCCAGTCGCTCACCCCCCTCCAACTCGCGGGCATGGCACTGGCCTTCGGGGCCACGGTCGCGGGGCAGCTGGGGCCCGCCGCGCCGCTCACCCGGGTGACGCACGGGGGCGCCCGGCGTGCCGCCGGGCGCCCTTTGGGTGTGCGTGCCGCGAAGGACTAGCCCGCCGCCGCGTCCGCCGCCTGCGCCTTCAGGGCGCGCTCGATGCCCGCCCGGGACTCCGAGACCAGACGGCGCAGGGCCGCACCCGGCTCGGCGGTGGCCAGCCAGGCGTCCGTCCTGGCGAGGGTGTCCTCGGAGATCTGGATCGACGGGTAGAGGCCGGTCACGATCTGCTGGGCCATCTCGTGCGACCGGGAGTCCCAGATGTCCTTCAGGACCTCGAAGTACCGCTCCGTGTACTCCGCCAGCAGCTCCCGCTGGCCGGTCTGCACGAAGCCGGCGATGACGGCCTCCTGCACGGCGTTCGGCAGCTTGTCCGACTCGATGACCGACGCCCAGGCCTCCGCCTTGGCCTCCGCCGTCGGGCGGGCCGCCCGCGCGGTCGCCGCGTGCCGCTCACCGGCGGCCGTCCGGTCCCGCTCGTACTCGCCCGCGATCTCCGCCTCGTCGAACCGGCCGACCGCCGCGAGCCGCTCCACGAACGCCCACCGCAGCTCGGTGTCGACGGCCAGGCCCTCGATCGTCTGGGTGCCCTCCAGCAGCGCCTCCAGCAGGTCGAGCTGCTCCGGCGTACGGGCCGTCGCCGCGAACGCCCGCGCCCACGCCAGCTGGTGGTCGCTGCCCGGCTCCGCCGCCCGCAGGTGGGCCAGCGTGGCGTCCGTCCAGCGGGTGAGCAGCGCCTCGCGGGCCGCGGGGTCGGCGTACACCTCGATCGCCAGCTTCACCTGCCGGTGCAGCGACTGCACGACACCGATGTCCGACTCCTTGGCGATGCCGGACAGGACCAGCGAGAGGTAGTCCCGGGTGGCCAGCTCGGCGTCCCGGGTCATGTCCCAGGCCGACGCCCAGCACAGCGCGCGGGGCAGGGACTCCTGGAAGTCGCCGAGGTGCTCGGTGACGGCCTTCAGCGACTCCTCGTCCAGCCGGACCTTGGCGTACGACAGGTCGTCGTCGTTGAGCAGGACCACCGCCGGGCGGCGCCTGCCGGCCAGCTGCGGTACGTCGGTCAGCTCGCCGTCGACGTCCAGCTCCACGCGCTCGGCGCGCAGCAGCTTGCCGCTCGCCTCGTCGAGGTCATACAGGCCGACGGCGATGCGGTGCGGCCGCAGCGTGGGCTCGCCCTTCGCGCCGGCGGGCAGCGCCGGGGCCTCCTGGCGGATGGCGAAGGAGGTGACGACCCCGTCGGCATCCGTCTCGATCTCCGGCCGCAGGACGTTGATGCCGGCCGTCTCGAGCCACTTCTTCGACCAGGTCCGCAGATCCCGTCCGGAGGTCTCCTCCAGGGCGCCGAGCAGGTCGGACAGCCGGGTGTTGCCGAACGCGTGCCGCTTGAAGTAGGCCTGCACGCCCCGGAAGAACTCGTCCTCACCGACGTACGCCACCAGCTGCTTCAGGACGGAGGCGCCCTTGGCGTAGGTGATGCCGTCGAAGTTGACCAGCACGTCGTCCAGGTCGCGGATGTCCGCCATGATCGGGTGGGTGGACGGCAGCTGGTCCTGGCGGTACGCCCAGGTCTTCATCGAGTTGGCGAACGTGGTCCACGAGTGCGGCCACCTCGAGCCCGGCGCGGCGGCCTGGCAGGCGATGGACGTGTAGGTGGCGAACGACTCGTTCAGCCACAGGTCGTTCCACCACTCCATGGTGACCAGGTCGCCGAACCACATGTGGGCCAGCTCGTGCAGGATGGTCTCGGCGCGCACCTCGTACGCCGCGTCGGTCACCTTGGACCGGAAGACGTACTGGTCGCGGATGGTCACCGCGCCCGCGTTCTCCATCGCGCCCGCGTTGAACTCCGGCACGAAGAGCTGGTCGTACTTCTTGAACGGGTACGCGTGGTCGAACTTCTCCTGGAACCAGTCGAAGCCCTGCCGAGTCACCTCGAAGATCGCGTCCGAGTCGAGGAACTCGGCGAGCGAGGGCCGGCAGTAGATACCGAGCGGCACGGACTGCCCGTCCTTCTCGTACACGCTGTGCACCGAGTGGTACGGACCGACGACCAGCGCCGTGATGTACGTCGAGATGCGCGGCGTCGGCTCGAAGACCCAGACGTCGTCCTTGGGCTCGGGCGTCGGCGAGTTGGAGACGACGGTCCAGCCCGTCGGCGCCTTCACGGTGAACTGGAAGGTGGCCTTCAGGTCGGGCTGCTCGAAGGAGGCGAAGACCCGTCGGGCGTCCGGCACCTCGAACTGGGTGTAGAGGTAGGCCTGGTCGTCGACCGGGTCGACGAAGCGGTGCAGGCCCTCGCCGGTGTTGGTGTACGCGCAGTCGGCGACCACCCGGAGGATGTTGCGGCCCTCCAGCAGCCCCGGGAGGGCGATCCGCGAGTCCTTGAAGACCTCGGCGGGGTCCAGGGGATCGCCGTTGAGCGTCACCTCGTGCACGGTCGGGGCCACCAGGTCGATGAACGACTCGGCGTTGTTCCCCGCCACGTCGAAGCGCACCGTGGTCACGGACCGGTAGGTACCGCCCTCCTGCGCGCCGGAGAGGTCAAGATCGATCTCGTACGAGTCAACGGTGAGCAGCTCCGCCCGCTGCTGCGCCTCTTCGCGAGTCAGGTTTGTGCCAGGCACGCGGTCATCTCCTCGTGATGTGTCGGTTGCGCCATCCTTCCATGAGTGGCCCGCGTCTGCGTGGTGGCCAGTGAATGCCTACCACGGGTAGTATCGACGGTATGAAGATCAGTGTGAGTCTGCCGCAGGAAGACGTCACCTTCGTGGACGAGTACGCGATCAGAACGGAAGCCGAGTCGCGGTCGGCCGTGATACACGCCGCGATCGAGCTGCTGAGGGCGGCTCAGCTGGAGTCCGAGTACACGGAGGCCTTCGCCGAGTCGGACGCCGGCGAGGACGCCGGGTTCTGGGACGGGTTCAGCGCGGACGGGCTGTCCGATGAGGCGCGGTGACATCTACCTGGTGGACTACGAGCCGGTCCGCGAAGACGAGTCGACCAAGGCGCGTCCCTCGGTGATCGTGTCGAACGACGGAGCCAACCAGGCGGTCGAGCGCCACGGCCGAGGCGTGATCACCGTGGTGCCGCTGACCTCCAACACCACCCGCGTCCTGTCGTTCCAGGTGCTCCTCGCTGCGGCCGAGTGCCACCTGCCGAAGGACTCGAAGGCCCAGTGCGAGCAGGTGCGGGCCGTCGCCCGGGAGCGGATGCTCCGTCGGCTCGGCGCGGTGCCGCGGCAGCGTATGGCGGAGATCGACGCCGCGCTGCGGCTGCACCTGTCGCTCTGAGGGCACGGACGGCGAGGGGCGGCCACCGGCACCCGGTGGCCGCCCCTCGCCGTGCGCGTCACTTGCCGCCCAGCTCCGCCGCCACCAGCTCCGCGATCTGCACGGCGTTCAGGGCCGCGCCCTTGCGGAGGTTGTCGTTGGAGATGAACAGGGCCAGGCCGCTGTCCACCGTCTCGTCGGCGCGGATGCGGCCGACGTACGAGGGGTCCTTGCCGGCCGCCTGGAGCGGGGTCGGGATGTCGGTGAGGGCCACACCGGGGGCACCGGCCAGCAGCTCGGTCGCGCGCTCGACGCTGATCGGGCGGGTGAAGCGGGCGTTGACCTGGAGGGAGTGGCCGGAGAAGACCGGCACGCGCACACAGGTGCCGGAGACCTTCAGCGCGGGGATCTCCAGGATCTTGCGGGACTCGTTGCGGAGCTTCTGCTCCTCGTCGGTCTCGTTCAGGCCGTCGTCGACCAGGTTGCCGGCCAGGGGCACCACGTTGAAGGCGATGGGCCGCTCGTACACCTGCGGCTCGGGGAAGTCGACCGCCCCGCCGTCGTGGGTGAGCTTGTCCGCGTCGGCGACGACCTTCTGCGCCTGTCCGTGCAGCTCCGCCACGCCCGCGAGGCCCGAGCCGGACACCGCCTGGTAGGTGGCGACGACCAGCGCCTCGAGGCCCGCCTCCTCGTGCAGCGGCTTCAGCACCGGCATGGCGGCCATCGTCGTGCAGTTCGGGTTGGCGATGATGCCCTTGGGCCGGTTCACGGCCGCGTGCGGGTTCACCTCGGACACCACCAGCGGCACCTCGGGGTCCTTGCGCCACGCCGAGGAGTTGTCGATCACCACGGCGCCCTGCGAGGCGACCTTCTCGGCCAGCGCCTTGGAGGTGGCGCCGCCCGCGGAGAACAGCACGATGTCGAGCCCGGTGTAGTCGGCGGTCGCCGCGTCCTCCACCGTCACCCCGTCCAGCACCGTCCCGGCCGAACGAGCCGAGGCGAACAGCCGCAGTTCGGTGACGGGGAAGTCACGCTCCGTGAGGATCCTGCGCATGACCGTGCCGACCTGACCGGTGGCTCCGACGATTCCGACCCTCACTGCGACTCCTTCTCCGTGGCTGGCGGATGCCCCCTGCATGGCCGGGGCCTTTCCATCATGCGGCCGACCCCGGCCGGTGTGTCCAATCTTTTGGCGCGCGTGCCCGAGGGGTGGGACGCGATCATCCTGCGGCCGGTCGCGGTCCTGCCGTCCGTACCGCGCTGAGCTGGAGAAAATTCCCCGGCGCGCGCTCTCCGCCGCAAGCTGTGCTGCCCCGCCCCTGCCCGGCACCGGATCGCTCACACGGCGGTGTGACGTATGCCTCTGCCCGCACCGCGGAGGAGACGGGGAGAGAAGGCCGGAGAACCCGGAAACGGGGCCGCGGTACGCCGAACGTTTCCGCCCGCTCCGGCGTCATAGGGGAAACGCGGCGAGGGGAGGAGCGGCTGTGCTGCGCAGAAGGGCCCGCCGCGGCCAGGGGGCGGACCACGCAGGGGACGACCCGCTGGACGCGGCACAGGAGCGCCGGGTGCGGGCGGTGCTCGCGCTGGGCGGGGTACCGCAGGCGGACCTGCCGGACGGGGTGCAGCAGGTCCGCCTGCGCCTGCTGGAGCGGGCGGCGGGCGGGCAGGAGGCGCCGCGCGACGTGTCCGCGTGGGCGGCGGTCGTCGCCTCCAACCTCGCCATGGACTGGCACCGCGCCAAGCGCCGTCAGGAACGGCTCGGCGAGCGCCTGGCCGCGCTCCGGCAGGCGGACCACCCCTCCGGCGAGGACACCAGCCTGCTCTCCCTCGCCGTCGCCCGGGGCCTGGACGAACTGCCCGACGCCCAGCGCCAGGTCCTCGTCCTGCGCTTCTACGCCGACCTGCCGGTGCGCGGGATCGCCGAGGAACTCGGCATCCCCGAGGGCACTGTCAAGAGCAGGCTGCACACGGCGGTACGCGCCCTGCGCGCCCGCCTGCACGAGGACGAGGTGGTGTGACGTGACCGCCGAACACGACGGCTACGACGGGCGCGACGGGCACGACGGGCACGACCGGCACGATGTGCACGACCGGCACGAAGGTTACGACGGTCCCGACCGGCGCGACGGTCACGGCGACCTGGACGCGCTGCTGGCCGTGCTCGCCGACGAGCCGCTGCCCGGCGCGGCCCGCGCCGACGCCGCCTTCATGACCGAACACCGGGCGGCGGCGGCCGAGGTGGCCCTGGTGCGGGAACAGCTCAAGATCATCGGCGACGCCCTGGCCGGCCCCGCGCCCCGCCCCCGCCCGCAACCGGAACCCGTCCGGCCCGCGGAGCGCCGGTACCGCCGCCCCGGGGCGCGGGCCCTCTGCTTCGGCGCGCTCGTGACCGCCGCCGTCGCCTCCGCCGTGCTGGGCCTTGGCCGGCTCGTCGCGAACAACGGCGTCGGCTCGGACTCGGCGGCCGGCTCCGCGAGCGACAAGTCGGCGCAGTCCTACAGCAGCGCCTGGGGGCCCGCCCGGCTCGCCTGCCTCCGTCTCCTCGTCGAGGGCGACGTCACGAAGGTCCAGCCGGTCCGCGGCACCGCGGAGGACCGGGTCACCCTGCGCGTGACCCGCTCCTACATCCCCGCGCAGGGCGAGGACGAGGTGAGCCTCCGGGTGGAGCGGGCGGTCGTCCCCGACGCGCGGCCCGGGCAGCACGTTCTCGCCGGCATCGAGAAGGGCGCCACGAACCCCGACCTGTGGATCACCGGTGCGGCCGGGATCGCCCGGGAGCGCGCCGCCATCGTCAAGGCGCTGCCCGAGTCCGGCGACGTCTCCGGCGACGCCGCCTGCGGGTGACGCGGGGGCAGGCGTCCTGAGGACGTCCGCCCCCGCAGGCCGGCCTTCCTCCGGGTCAGCTCTCCTTCGACCGCGCGTAGTGGCGGGACGCCTTCGCGCGGTTGCCGCACGCGGCCATCGAGCACCAGCGGCGGGTGCCGTTGCGTGAGGTGTCGAAGAAGTGCAGGACGCACGTCTCGTGCGCGCAGCTCCGGATCCGGTCCGGCGCGGTGGCCAGCAGCTCCAGATAGTTCCGGGCGGCGAGCCAGGCGGGCCCCCAGGAGTCGTCCTCGAACTCGGCCCGCTCGACCGGCCCCTCGGCGGTGAGCCCGGCCCGGATCCGTCCATGGTGGAGCACGGCGTCGACGAGCGGGGCCCCTTGCTCCGGCGATCCGTCCACGACCGCCCTGAGGGCGTCGCGGGCCTGGAGGAGGTGCCGCAGTGTGCGCGCGTCGGGTTCGTGGTCCAGCCCGTTGCCCGCCAGCCACACGGCCAGCCCGGCGGTGCCGGTGAGCAGGTCCTGCGGGACGCCCTCCCGGTTCCACCGGGTGTTGAGCAGGTCGAGCGCGAGGGGCTCGCCGGTGAGGGGGCGGGGATCGGGGGCGGCGGGCATCGGCACTCCTTCGTCGCTAACCACTCAAGAGTACGTGACCGGTTGACGCCTGCCTTTCTAACCGTCTACTCTCTTTATGGAGGTTAGATCGAATCGAAGGGGACATCCATGACGCTGCGCACCGGCCACACCGGCCTGAACGTCACCGACCTCGACCGCTCGCTCGCCTTCTACCGGGACGTCCTCGGCTTCACGCTGCTAGCCGAGGGCAAGGAGGACGACCGCCGGTACGCCTTCCTCGGCGAAGGCGAAGACGAAGGCAAGGGCGACGGCGGCCCCGTCCTCACCCTCTGGCAGCAGGCCGAGGGGCCGTACGACCGTGCCCGGGCCGGCCTGCACCACCTCGCGTTCACCGCCGACTCCCTCGCCGGGGTCGAGCGGTACCAGCGGGCGCTGGCAGCCCACGGCGTCGACTTCGCCTACGAGGGCGTGGTCGCCCACCGCGAGGGCGCGGCGTCGGGCGGCATCTTCTTCCACGACCCGGACGGCACCCGCCTGGAGATCTCCGTGCCGCACGGCCTCGAAGCCGCCCCCGCCCCGCACACCTCCGCGCCGACCTGCGGCTTCTTCTAGCCATGACCGTCTACCACCAGGGCTCCCGGGCCCTGCAGGACCGCGTCGGCGTCCGGGCTCTCGCCGACCACGTGGGCCGCGCCGTCGGCACCGGCATCAAACCGGTCGCCGCCGCCTTCCTCGAGCACCAGCCGCTACTGATCGTGGGCACGGCGGACCCGGCGGCCGGTGAAGTCTGGGCGACGCCCCTGACGGGCACCCCCGGCTTCGTGCGGGCGACGGGCCCGCACCGGATGTCCGTGGCGGGAGGACCGGCCCCGGCCGACCCGCTCGCGACGGCCCTCACCACCCCCGGGACCCTCGTCGGCACCATCGCCCTGGACCCCCGCACCCGTCGCCGTATGCGCCTCAACGGCCGCCTCGACCCCACGGAGCGGGGGTTCGCGGTGGAGGCGGACCAGGTGTTCTCCAACTGTCCCAAGTACCTGCAGCGGAGACGGACCTACGAGACCGTGCCCGGCCGAGTCCCCGGAACGCCCCGCCGCAGCGCAGAACTGACGGACTCACAGGCGGACTTCATCCGCGCCGCCGACACCTTCTTCCTCGCCACGGTCCACCCCCACGGCGCCGACACCAGCCACCGCGGCGGCGACCCCGGCTTCGTCCGGGTCGTCTCACCGCGCGAACTGACCTGGCGGGACTACCCGGGCAACGCCATGTTCCTCAGCCTCGGCAACCTCCTCGCCGACCCCCGGGCCGGCCTGCTCCTGCTGGACTGGACGACGGGCACCACCCTCCAGCTGACCGGCGAGGCCCGCACCGAGTTCGGCGCGGACGGTGAACGCCGGGTCCGCTTCACCCTCACCCGGGCCGTGGAGACCGGGTCCGCGCTGCCCTTGCGGTGGTCACCGCCCGAATAATCACCGGCCAACCCGGACCCGGCGGGCCCTAAAGTCTGGCCATGCGCCGAAAACTGAGGGTGGCGGCCTACGCCGTGTGCGTCCGCGACGGACAGATCCTGCTCGCCCGGTCACCGGCCCCCGACGGCACCCCCGAATGGGTCCTGCCCGGCGGGGGCATGGAGCACGGCGAGGACCCGTACGACACCGTCCACCGCGAACTGATGGAGGAGACCGGCTACCGGATCGAGGTGGCCGGTCTCCTCGGCGTGGACTCCTCCCGCCACGTCCTGCGCCGCCGCCCCTTGTGGCCCCTGACCGACCATCATGGCGTACGGATCATCTACGAGGGCCGCGTCACCGGCGGTGAACTGCGCAGCGAGGTGAACGGCTCCACCGATCTGGCCGCGTGGCAGGACCTGGACGCGGTACCCGGCCTCACCCGGGTCCGCCTGGTCGACGTCGCCCTGCGCCTGTGGCGCGAACGCCCGGCGGCGGGCCGGGTGCCGGACCAGACGGCCGGGCCCGGGTAAGCGGGTCCGGAGCCCGTCCCCTACCCCGCCGGGTGAACGCGGAGTGACCGGTCCCCGGCCGCCCGCGGACCGCTCCATGACCACGTCAGGTGCGCCGTGATCCACGTACGGTGATCGGCGCCGCGCGTTGCCGTCTTGTTCACGCACAGGTCACCCCCGGTGCCAACGATCCAGAGCGAGCGGGATGTTCGCGACAGCGACCGCCCGCGACCACTGCCGACGCAGTTCGCACTCGGGGAGATCGCGCCATGTCGCGCATACGCTCTGTCGCCAGCTCCACGCTGGGGGTCAACCGCCGTACCGTCCTCGCCACCGCCGGGGCGGTGACGCTGTCCGCGGGCGCCGGATACGCCCTGCGCCCGACGGACAGCCAGGCCGCCACCACCACGACGACCGGACAGGCGCCGGTCGCCAACTCCCGGAGAGCGCCTGCCCCGCCCCTCGCCCCCTACACCAAGGGAACGACGGTCGCGAGCGTCGCCACTCCGCTGGGCGGTTCCGGCTACCGCCGCCTCGGCGACGGCGCCGGCTGGAAGCGCGTGGTGCGCGGCGACCTGGCCACGCCCAAGTCGGGGCGCGCGGACCGCCGTACGGCCCTCGCGGCGTTCGTGCAGTTCACCGACCTGCACGTGATGGACGTCCAGCACCCGCTGCGCCTGGAGTTCCTGCGCTCCACCGACCCGCACGCCTGGCGTCCGCACGAGGCGCTGACCGTGCAGGGCGCCGTCTCGCTCGTCGAGCGGGTCAACGCGCTGCGCGGCGCCCCCGTCACCGGCTCCCCGCTCCACTTCGTCATGACCACCGGCGACAACACCGACAACAACGCCCACTCCGAACTGGAGTGGTTCATGAAGGTCATGTCCGGCGGCCGGATCACCCCCAACTCCGGTGACCCCAAGCACTACGAGGGCGCCCAGAACAGCGGTCTGAAGCTGTACTGGCAGCCCGGCTCCACCCTCCGCGACAACGACAAGACCCTCGGCTTCCCGTACCTCAAGGGCTATCTGGCCGCCGCCGTCCGCGAGGTCCGCAGCCCCGGTCTCAACCTGCCCTGGTACTCCACCGTCGGCAACCACGACTCCCTGCCGCTGGGCTGCTACGGCTCGCACGGCGACTCCTACCTCGCCGAGGCCGCCATCGGCGGCAAGAAGCTGCTGAGCGTGTCCGCCGCCGAGGCGAAGAAGCTCCAGGACGCCATCAAGAAGGCCAAGGACCCCAAGGGTGTGCGGTACCGGGATTTCCTCAAGGCGCACGCCCGGTCCATGCGCTCGGTCACCCCGGACGAGAAGCGCGCCCCCTACACCCCGGCCGACTACCTCAAGGCCCACCTGGACCCCGCCCACCAGGGTCTCGGCCCGGTCGGCCACGGCTACTCCTCGGCCAACCTGGACGCGGGCACCCAGTACTACGCCTTCCGCATCTCCGACGACGTGATCGGCATCAGCCTCGACACCACCGACGCGGGCGGTCACTACGAGGGCTCCATCGGCACCGCCCAGCTGAACTGGCTGGACAGGACGCTCACCGACAACAAGGACTCCTACGCCGTCGTCTTCAGCCACCACACCAGCAAGACGATGACGAACACCCGCCCCGACCCGGCCCGTCCGTCCGAGCGCCGCCACGCCGGCGGCGAGGTCGTGTCCGTCCTGGCCCGCCACGCGAACGTGCTGGCCTGGGTGAACGGCCACATCCACAAGAACGTCGTCACCCCGCACAAGGCCTCCGGGAACCGCTCCTTCTGGGAGATCTCCACCGCCTCCCACGTCGACTACCCCCAGCTCGCCCGCGTCATCGAACTGGTGGACAACAAGGACGGCACCCTCTCTCTGTTCACCACCCTCGTCGAGTCCGCCGCCCCCCACCGCACGGACTACACCGACCTCTCCCAGACCGGCCTCGCCGCCCTCTATCGTGAGCTGTCCTACAACGCCCCCGGCGCCAACCGGAAACTGGCGGGCGACCCGGCCGACCGGAACACCGAGCTGGTGCTGAAGAAGGGCTGAAACTCACCCAACCGGCCGACTCCGGGTCAACCCCGGCATCCGGCGCGGTGTCCCTCCCGGCGACCGAGTACGACCGCACCGTGAGGGGGAGGACATGCGCGTACGGAAGGCACTCGTCGCGGCGGCCGGCGCCCTGGCCCTGTCGGCGGCCCTGGCGGGACCGGCCCTGGCAGCCGCTCCCGCCGCGGGAACCACCGGCCACCCACCCGGCCACCCGGCCACCCGCGCGGCCGTCGGGGCGGCGGTCGAGGCCGGCGTCCCCGGAGCGACCGTCACGGCGCGGGACGCGCACGGCACCTGGTCCGCCACGGCCGGGACCGGCGATCTCCGCACCGGCGCCCCGCGTTCGGCGGACGACCGCTACCGCGTCGGCAGCATCACCAAGACCTTCGTCGCCACCGTCCTGCTCCAGCTGGAGGCGGAGGGCCGCCTGTCCCTGGACGACACGGTGGACAAGTGGCTGCCGGGCGTGGTGCGCGGGCACGGCCACGACGGCCGCCACATCACGGTGCGGCAGCTCCTCGACCACACCAGCGGCATCTTCAACTACACCGCGGACGAGGACTTCGGCCGCACCTACTTCCTGAAGGACGGCTTCTTCCGGCACCGCTACGACACCCTCACCCCGCGGCAGCTGGTGGCCGTCGCCATGCGCCACGAGCCGGACTTCGCGCCCGGCACCTCCTGGAACTACTCCAACACCAACTACGTCCTCGCCGGCATGGTGATCAAGAGCGTGACGGGCCACTCCTACGCCCAGGAGATCACCCACCGCATCATCGGCCCGCTGCGGCTGACGGGTACATCGGTACCCGGAACGCGGGTCACGCTGCCGGACCCGAGCAGCCGCGCCTACAGCAAGCTGGCCCGGACGACGACCGGCCCCACCTACGACGTGACCCGCCTCACCCCCTCCATGGCCTCCTCCGCGGGCGAGATGATCTCCGACTCTGCCGACCTCACCCGCTTCTACCGCGCCCTGCTGCGCGGGGGCCTCCTCCCGGCGAAGCAGCTGAAGGAGATGAAGACGACCGTGAAGATCGACGGCGCTCCCGGCTTCCGCTACGGCCTCGGCCTGATGGACGCCACCCTCTCCTGCGGCGTCCACGTCTGGGGCCACGACGGCGGCATCCACGGCTCCTCGTCCTGGGCGTCCACGACGGCGGACGGCCGCCACGCCCTGGCGTTCAACTTCAACGGGGACTGGACGGGCGACGCCGCCGCGGTGGTCGACGCGGAGTACTGCGGCGGGTGAGCCGCCAGCTGGTGCTGTGGCCGGAAAGGTTCACCGGCTCGCGACGCCCGGCACGGCTCCCCCACGCTCGGCTTCGCTCGCGCGGGAGGGGCCCCCACCGCCGCGTTGTCGCATCACCCGAGTACGTCCAGTACGCGGGCGATGCTCCGGCTTGCGAGGCACCGCACCGGACGCCGCGAGCTTCCCGGCACACCTTTCCGGCCACAGCACTAGACCCCGCCGGGGAGGGAGCCCAGCCAGGCGATCAGCCGGGCTCCCTCCTTCGTCATGACGTCCGGGTCGCGCAGGGCGTTGGCCAGCAGTGACATGCCCTGGTAGGCGCCGACCAGGGTCAGCGCGAGCCCGTCCGGGTCGGGCAGGCCCAGCTCGCGGAACTGCGCCGCCACCCAGTCGAGGAGCCGTCTCATGACCTTCCCGGCCTCGGCGTCCAGCCCGCCCTCCGCCCGCTTGTCCAGTTCCGCGGCCAGCGTCCCGGTCGGGCAGCCGAAGCGGGCCGCGAGCTCGCGCTGCTCCACCCAGCCGCGTACCAGCGCCTCGAGGCGCTCGCGGGGGCCGGGGATCCGTTCCAGTTCCGCCACGAGCGTGTCGAGCCTGCGGGAGTGCTCGGCGAGTGCGGCCGCGACCAGGTCGTCCTTGGTCTTGAAGTAGTAGTAGACGTTCCCGGCCGGCACGTCGGCGGCCCGCGCGATGTCGGCGATCGTGGTCCGCTCGACGCCCTGCCGGTGCACGACCTCGGCCGCGGCGGCCATCAGCCGCCGCCGCTTGGCTCCGGCGGCCCTCACCCTCGGGTTCGCTGTCGGATTCTGTGAGTCAGTCACCCGACTCACTGTAGGGCGCGATCCGTGCTACGGTCCTCGCAGCGAAGTAAGTCAGTCAGCTAACTAACTTGCTGGGGGATCGGATGATCGTCGTGACGGGCGCAACGGGCAACGTCGGCCGGACACTGGTGCGGCTGCTGGCCGAGGCGGGGGAGCGGGTGACCGGGGTGGCCCGCCGGATCACCGAGGCGGACGTCCCGCCGGGCGTGCGGACGGTGGCGGCCGACCTGGGGCAGGCCGAGAGCCTGCGTCCCGCCCTGGAAGGCGCCGAGGCCGTGTTCCTGCTGGTGGCGGGGGAGGACCCGCAGGGCATCGTGGGCGCGGCCAAGGCGGCGGGCGTGCGCAGACTGGTGCTCCTGTCCAGCCAGGGGGCCGGCACCCGCCCGCAGGCCTACGGGCACGCGGCCGCTTTCGAGGCGGCCGTGCGGGAGTCCGGCCTGGAGTGGACGGTCCTGCGCTCCGGGGGCCTGGCGTCGAACGCGTTCGCCTGGGCCGGGCCGGTGCGCCTGCACCGCGTCGCCCCGGCGCCCTTCGGCGACGTGGGCCTGCCCTTCGTCGACCCCGACGACGTGGCGGAGGTGGGCGCGGCGGTCCTCCGCGCGCCGGGCCCCGGCCACGCCGGAGCGACCTACACCCTCACCGGCCCCGCGCCCACCACCCCCCGCGAGCGGGCGGCCGCCCTGGCGGCGGTGCTCGGCGAGCCGATCCGGTTCGTGGAGCAGACGCGCGAGGAGGCCGAGGCGGGGATGGCCGCGTTCATGCCGCCGCCGGTGGTGGCGGGCACGCTGGCCCTGCTCGGCGCTCCCCTGCCGGAGGAACAGCAGGTCAGCCCGGATGTGGAGCGGGTCCTCGGGCGGGCCCCGCGTGCCTTCGCGCAGTGGGCGGCACGGAACGCGCGGGCGTTCCGGTGAGCCGTGAGGGGGTGTAACCGAGCCGACTCCGGCACGAGACGCCCAGTTCATCCGTACGAAACATCCGTACCGCCTCATATCGGCTGACCCGCTGTTCACGGGTGTGGCTCGATTTTTGTGCAAGGCGGGTGATCGCATGCGTACGGGAGACGGACTGCGGGTGCTCTCGGTCTACGAGGGCTTCTTCTCCGGAGGGGCCCGGATCGTGCACAGCGATGTCGTACTGGGTCTGGCGGAAGGTGGCCAGGACCACCGGGTGCTCAGCATCCACGGCGAGGTGCACCGGGAGGAGACCCGGCAGCGGATGCGGGACGACGCCTGCTACCGGTCGCTGACGGCGGCCGGGGTGGGCGTCGGCACCCTGGGGCGCGCCCCCGCCGGTTCGGACGGTCGTCCGGCTGTTTTCAGCGGGCCCGAACTGGCCGATACCGCGCGGGCCATGGCGGCGGCCGATGTGATCCTCTCCCTCAAGGAGCAGCCGCTGGGACTGCTGAACCTGGCCGGGTTGCCCCGCCGTCCGGTCGTGGTCTGCCTGCACCGCTCCGACCCGGAGAACCAGGGGGCGGCCCTGGACGAGCTGAGGGCCGCCATCGCCGACGGCACGGTGGTGGCGTGCGTGTGCTGCGCGGAGTCGACGCGGGTCGCGTACCGGGACGCCGGGATCCCCGCCGGACTGCTGCACGTCATCCCCAACGGGGTGGACCTGTTCCGGTTCCGTCCGGACCCGGCCCGGCGGGCGGCCCTGCGTGCCGCGCTCGGCGTACCCGGCACGGCGCCGGTCGTCGTCTTCGCCGCCCGGTACGCCGCCATGAAGGACGTCCCGCTCTTCCTGCGCGCGGCGCGGGCCTGGCTGGCGCGCGAGGGCGGGGGCCACGTGCTGATGTGCGGGGCGGGGATGACGTCCGGGAACCCGGCCCTGGCGGCCGACGTCGAGGCCGCCTTCGGACGGCGCGGGGCGTCGCTCACCGACCGGGTGCACCTGCTGGGGGTACGGGGTGACATGGAGGCGGTGTACGCGTCCGCCGACGTGGTCGCCCTCACCTCCTCCTCCGGGGAGGCGGCGCCGCTCTGTCTCATCGAGGGCATGATGTGCGGGGCCGTTCCCGTGACGACCGGCATCGGCGACAGCGCGGCGCTGGTCTCCGGCCACGGCTTCGTCACCCCGCCGGACCCCGACGCCATCGCCCGGGCCTGGTCGGGCGCGGCCGCCGACCGGACCGCCTTCGCCCCGGCCCTGCTGCGCAGCCGTGAGCGCTTCAGCCGCACAAGGATGATCGCGGCGTACGCCGCCCTGCTCGAGCGGGTCCACGCCGCCCACACCGGCGCGCCGGCCGCCGCCGTGGAGAGGTAGGGGCAGGACGCGCTCCACGTGCTACCGGGGCAGTACGACGACATGCGCGGCCGGGTCGCGGTCCGCCGCCGCCATCAAGGCCGTGCGGATGACCGTCGCCTGCTGTTCCATCGACTCCCGCAGCTTCCTCGGGGTGACGTGGACGACCGTGATGCCCAGCCGCTCCAGGTGCTCCCGTTTGCGGGCGTACTCGGACCACAGCGCGTCCTCGTCCTGCCGGGGGGCCCGCGTGTCGAGTTCCACCGCGACTGCCTGGTCGGGCCAGTAGGCGTCCACGCCGCCGAGGTGGGGGCCGCCGGGCAGGCGGAGGTCGACGTTCCAGACCGGGTCGGGGAGGCCGCACTCGCGCACCATCCGGTACAGGCGCATCTCCGCGATCGCCCGGCCCTCCGCCAGCAGCGAGTCCACGGCCCCCACCACGTGCGGCCGGGTCAGGAGCTTGGCCTCGGTCAGCTCCCGTACCACGGCGGCCGGTTCGCAGTGGCCCGCGCGGACCGCCTCGGTCAGCAGCCGGCGGACCGTCGCCGCGTCCGTCAGCCCGGCCACCGCGTCCGCCAGCGCGCGCGGCACCGGTGCCACCGGCAGGCCCGTCACCTGGCGCGGGGCGGGCAGGGCGGGCGTGCGGACGACGCGGACGTAGCCCGTGGAACGCAGCCGGCGCGGCCGCGGGACCAGCACCTCGATGTGCTCCAGGGACGGCAGCGCGGGCGCCGACGTGAAGCCGTGCAGGGTCAGGGCCGCCAGGCCGGTGATCATCGCGTCCGCGTACACCGGGCGGTGCGGGGTCTGCGCGCTGGGCTGCTCGGGCACCCCGGGTGCCCCGGTCGCGGTGTCCTTCGTCGCGTACATCAGGGCCCCGTGCAGCCGCTCCTCGCTGGTCGGCGGGCCGGGACGGAGCAGGGTGACGCCGGGCAGGAGCTGCTGCCAGGGGCCGCCGGGGCGGCACTGGTCGTTCAGCTCGGCGGGGGTGACGCCGTGGGAGCGGAGCTGGGCCGCGGTCATCACGCGGCGGTGCACCGCGGAGAGGTGGCGCAGGGGGCGGGGGGAGAGCGGGGTGTTGTGCGTCATGCCGAGCCGATTCCCGGGTCCGGCCCGTCCGCTAACCGCTGTTACACGCCTGTCGATAAATGTGGACAAGCAGGGACTAAAGGACGGTTGTTCGGATGCCGAGTAGGTGGTGAAAACCCCTGGTCCGTTCGGGTGCGGACCAGGGGTTACGGGTCTTGTTGCCTGAATTTCGTAACGGTCACCGACCGGCCGATCTCAGGCCAAAGGTCCAGCTCAGGCCACGGCTTCCCGCGCGTCGCACGCCTGCGCCCGCAGCGCCCGCGCCAGATCGTCCCGCGCCTCCAGCACCAGCCGGCGCAGGGCGGGCGCCGCGTCCGGGTGCGCCGCCAGCCAGGCGTCGGCCGCCGCCAGCGTCTGCGGCGAGTCCTGGAGGGAGGGGAACAGGCCCCGGACCACGTCCATGCCGATCTGGATGGACCGCTCGGCCCACACCCGCTCGATCGCCGCGAAGTACTTCGGCGTGTACGGCGCCGTCAGCTCCCGCTGCGAGGACCGGGCGAAGCCCGCGATGGTGGCTTCCACCAGGGCGTTGGAGAGCGCGTCGGACTCCACGACCTGGGCCCACGCCTGCGCCTTCACCGCCGCCGACGGGCGGGTGGCCAGGCAGCGCACCTGGTGGCGCTTGCCGGACGCCGTGTCGTCGCGGGCCAGTTCGGCCGCCAGTACGCCCTCGTCCGCGACCCCGTGGGCCGCCAGCGGCTCCAGGAACGCCCAGCGCAGCTCCTGGTCCACGTCGAGGCCCTCGACCGTCTCCGTGCCGTCCAGCAGGCCCTTCAGCAGGGCGAGGTCCGTCTCCCCGGAGGCGACCGAGGCGAAGAAGCGCGCCCAGGCGAGCTGGTGCTCGCCGCCGGGCTCCGCCGCCTCGAGCTCCCGCAGCGCACCCTCGGCGAGCAGCTCCTCACCGGTCGCCCGCCACTGCGGGGCCGCGTAGCGCACCAGCGCCGAGTCCGCCCACGCGTGCAGCATCTGGAGCACGCCGATGTCGGACTCCCGGCCCGCGAACCGCAGCACCAGGTCCACGAACTCCCGGGCCGGCAGCAGACCGTCCCGGGTGAGGTTCCACAGCGCCGACCAGCACAGGGCGCGGGCCAGCGGGTCGGTCAGCGCCCCCAGGTGCTCGCGCAGGGTCGCCAGCGAGGTCTCGTCGAAGCGGATCTTGCAGTAGGTCAGGTCGTCGTCGTTGACCAGCACCAGCTCCGGGGCCTCGGCACCCGCCAGCTCCGCCACGACCGTGCGCGGGCCCTCGACGTCCGTCTCCACGCGCGCGTACCGCTCCAGGGCGCCCTCGGGCGTCCGGCGGTACAGGCCCACCGCGACGCGGTGCGGGCGCTCCTCGGGGTGCGACTCCGGGGCCTCCTGCACCACCGCCAGCTCGGCCACCCGGCCGCCGGCGTCCAGCAGCACCTGCGGGGTCAGCGCGTTCAGCCCGGCCGTCTGCAGCCAGGAGCGCGCCCAGCCGGTCAGGTCCCGGCCGCTGGTCTCCTCCAGGACCGACAGCAGGTCGCCGAGGCGCGTGTTGCCGTAGGCGTGGCGCTTGAAGTAGCGGCGGGCGCCCTCCAGGAAGGCGTCCTGGCCGACGTACGCCACCAACTGCTTCAGGACGGAGGCGCCCTTGGCGTAGGTGATGCCGTCGAAGTTGAGCTTGGCGTCCTGGAGGTCGCGGATGTCGGCGGTGATCGGGTGGGTGGAGGGCAGCTGGTCGGCCCGGTAGGCCCAGGCCTTGCGGCGGTTGGCGAAGGTGATCCACGCGTCGGTGAACCGGGTCGCGCCGACGTTCGCGAACGTGCCCATGAAGTCCGCGAAGGACTCCTTGAGCCACAGGTCGTCCCACCACTGCATGGTGACCAGGTCGCCGAACCACATGTGGGCCATCTCGTGCAGGATCACGTTGGCCCGGGCCTCGTAGGACGCCCGGGTCACCTTCCCGCGGAAGACGTACTCCTCGCGGAAGGTCACCAGCCCCGGGTTCTCCATCGCGCCGAGGTTGTACTCCGGCACGAACGCCTGGTCGTACTTCCCGAACGGGTACGGGTGGTCGAAGTGGTCGTGGAAGAAGTCCAGGCCCTGCTTGGTGATCAGGAAGACGTCGTCGGCCTCGAAGTACGGCGCGAGGCCCTTGCGGCACATGGCGCCGAGCGGGATCTCCAGCCGGGTGCCGTCCGCGAAGGCGCGCGTGTACAGGTCCGTCACGTAGTGGTACGGGCCCGCGACGACACACGTGATGTAGGTCGAGATCGGCTTCGTCTCCGCGAACCGCCAGACACCGTCGACGAGCTCGCCGGCGCCGTTGCCCCACACCGTCCAGCCCTCCGGCGCGCGCACCTCGAAGCGGAAGGGGGCCTTGAGGTCGGGCTGCTCGAAGTTCGCGAAGACACGGCGGGCGTCGGCCGGCTCGTACTGGGTGTAGAGGTACACCTCGCCGTCCTCGGGGTCGACGAAGCGGTGCAGGCCCTCGCCGGTGCGGGAGTAGGCGCACCGGGCGTCGACGGTCAGCTCGTTCTCGGCGGCCAGGTCCTCCAGGGCGATCCGTGAGCCGTCGAAGACCTCGCCCGGGTCCAGGTCCTTCCCGTTGAGCGTCACGGCGGTCACGCCCGGCGCGATCAGGTCGGCGAAGCTCGAGGCGCCCGGCTCGTCGCAGCGGAACCGGATGGTGGTGACCGAGCGGAAGGTGCGCGGGTCGCCGTCGCCGTCGCCGTCGCCGTCGCCGTCGCCCACCGCGGACCGCAGGTCCAGGGACACCTCGTACCCGTCGACGGACAGCAGGGCGGCCCGCTCCCGGGCCTCGTCGCGGGACAGATTCTCACCGGGCACGGGCGGCAACTCCCTCATCGTCGGGTACGGCTGATCAGCATCGATCCTGCCATGTGCTCCTGACGCCGGACAGCGGGAATGGGACGGGCGGTCCTGGTGTTGCCCGGGGAAACGGCCCGTTTTCCGAGGAGACCCATGTCCGAGACCACGACCGCCTCCGGCAGGACCCCCGTCGACTTCTGGTTCGACCCGCTGTGTCCCTGGGCCTGGATGACCTCCCGGTGGGTGCTGGAAGTGGAGAAGGTCCGCGACATCGAGGTCCGCTGGCACATCATGAGCCTCGCCGTGCTGAACGAGGACAAGCTGGACGAACTGCCCGACGAGTACCGCGAGATGCTCGCCACCAAGGCGTGGCAGCCGGTCCGGGTGGTGACCGCGGCCTGGCAGAAGCACGGCGCGGACGTCCTCGGCCCCCTCTACACCGCGCTCGGCACCCGTATCCACAACAACGGCGAGGGCCCGACCCTGGAGGCCGTCGCGGGAGCCCTCGAGGACGCCGGCCTGCCCGCCGACCTCATCGACTACGCCGAGCAGGAGGACTTCGAGTTCGACGCCGAGCTGCGCGCCTCCCACAAGGAGGGCATCGAGAAGGTCGGCCAGGACGTCGGCACCCCGGTCATCGCGGTGCCCGGCCCCGACGGCCGGCAGATCGCCTTCTTCGGCCCGGTCGTCACCCCCGCCCCCCAGGGCGAGGAGGCCGCCCGCCTGTGGGACGGCACTCTCGCGGTCGCCTCGGTCCCCGGCTTCTACGAGATCAAGCGGACCCGCACCCAGGGGCCGGACTTCAGCAACCTCTGATCCCGGGCAGCCGGGGCCTGTCGCGAAAGTCCGTCCCCCAGCCTTCGGCCCGAGGGCCCCGGCGCACGTACCGACGTGTACCTCAGCCGCTGCCGCGGCGGGCGCGGGGCCCGTCCTCCGGGCGGGCGACGGGACTTTCACGGCGGGCCCCGGCCCTCACCCCTCCTCGGGAGGCCCTGCTCCGGCTGGTGCTGTGCCGGCTGCTGTCCATTCCGCCGGCCGAGTACCGCCGGGTGTTCCCGCGCCTGGAGAACACGGCGGTGAGCGAGGTCCGCATCGACGGGGACACCACGTCACTGCTGTCGCTCGACCTGCCCTGCGCACCGTAGGCCCGGCCCGGGACCGCCCGCACGGCCCGCACGACAGGGCCGGCCCCCGTGAGTCACGTCCTCACGGGGGCCGGCTCCTTTCCGCCCGCCGCTGTGAACGGTGAGAAGACGATCACGAGGCGGGACGATCGGCGGACGCCGTCGGGCTGCCGTCAGGGCGCCAGGAGCAGTACGTCCGCACGGGACGTGGCGGCCGCGTACCGGCGGGCCACGTCCTGCCAGTTCACGACCCGCCACATGGCCTCGACGAAGTCGACCTTCTGGTTCCGGTACTGGAGGTAGAAGGCGTGCTCCCAGGCGTCGAAGACCAGGATCGGGACCGAGCCCTGGCCGACGTTGCCCTGGTGGTCGTAGACCTGCTCGACGACCAGCCGGCCGCTGAGCGGTTCGTACGCCAGCACGCCCCAGCCCGAGCCCTGGGTGGTGGCCGCGGCCTTGGAGAGCTGGGCCCGGAAGCCGGCGAACGAGCCGAAGGACTCGGTGATCGCGTCCGCCAGCTCGCCCACGCCGTCCGCCGCCAGCGGCTCGCCGCCGCCGTCCCCCGGGCCGGTCATGTTCTGCCAGTAGATGCTGTGCAAGATGTGCCCGGAGAGGTGGAAGGCCAGGTTCTTCTCCAGGCCGTTGACGGAGCCCCACGACTCCTTCTCCCGTGCCTCGGCCAGCCGCTCCAGCGTGTCGTTGGCGCCCTTGACGTACGCCGCGTGGTGCTTGTCGTGGTGCAGCTCGATGATCTCGGGGCTGATCACGGGGGCGAGCGCGGAGTAGTCGTAGGGCAGGTCGGGCAGCGTGTAGACGGGCATGGGTGTATCCCCTCGAAGCAGCTTATTGCAAAGAGCTTGCAACTGCACGCTAGCAACAAAAAGCCCCCGCGCGGGCACCGCGGGGGCCTTTCGTGACGGGGCGGGGAAGCCTGGGCGGACCGCCGTTACGCGTACGCGGCGGCCGGCGCGGGTGCGGACGGTGCGAGTACGGGCGTGTAGTGCGAGGCGTCGCCCTCGACCGAGTAGCTCTCCTTGCCCTCGACGCCGACCGGTACGTCACCGGCGACGGTCACCCGGTGCAGCCGGCGCGGCCGCCCGTCGTAGTTGTCGATGGCGTAGTGCTGGGTGATGCGGTTGTCGAAGAGGACCAGCTGGTTCGGCGACCAGCGCCAGCGCAGCACGTTCTCCGGGCGGGTGACGTACGCCTGGAGCAGGTCCAGGATCTTGCGGGACTCGCCGGCCGACAGGCCGGTGATCCGCTGCGCGAACCCGCCGATGAACAGTCCGCGCTCGCCGGTCAGGGGATGCACGCGTACCACGGGGTGGACGGTGCGGTACGTGATCGAGGTGAACCGGGCGCGCTGGGCGGCCCTCTCCTCGTCGATGTCCTCGTCCGGCACGGCGTAGTCGTAGTCGTTGGTGTGCTCGGCCCACAGGGTGTCGGCCAGGCGGCGCAGCGGTTCGGGCAGGTCGCGGTAGGCGGCGGCCGAGCTGGCGATCAGCGTCTCGCCGCCGTACGGCGGGACCGTGATGCTGCGCAGGGTGCTGGCCTGCGGCGGGTTGAGGACGAAGGTGACGTCGGTGTGCCAGTGGTTGGCCCGGCCGCGCTCGCTGTCCACGGGCAGCACGTTCGGGGCGCCCTCGACGGCGCCGACCGTCGGGTGGGCGGTGGTCAGGTCGCCGAAGTGACGGGCGAAGGCCTGCTGGCCCGCGTCGTCGAGGTGGACGTCGTCGAAGACCAGCGCCTTGTGGACGTTCAGGGCCTCGCGGAGCGCGGCGACCTCCTCCGGGGCGAGCGGCCGGGAGATGTCGACGCCGGAGACCTGCGCGCCGATGCGCGCGGTGACCTTGGTGATCTGGATGCCGGTCATGGGGGTGTCCTTTCAGACGAGGGCGGGCGCGGGAGTGCCGGGGGTGACGTACTGGTTGGCGGGGCGGGGCAGGCCGTAGCGCTCCCGCAGGGTCTGGCGGGGGCCGTACTCGGTGCGGAGCAGGCCTCTGGCGCGCAGGACCGGGACGACGTGCTCGACGAACGCCTCCAGGCCGGAGGGCAGCACGGCGGGCATGATGGTGAAGCCGTCGGCGGCTCCCTGGGTGAACCAGCTCTCGATCCGGTCGGCGACCTGCTCGGGCGTGCCGGCGAAGGTGTGGTGCCCGCGCCCGCCGCCGAGCCGTCCGATCAGCTGCCGTACGGTCAGCCGCTCGCGCCGGGCCAGTTCCACGACGAGGGTGTAGCGGCTCTTCGCGCCCTCGACGGCGGACTCGTCGGGCAGGTCGGCGGGCAGCCGGCCGTCCAGGTCCAGGGTGCCCGGCGCCAGTTGCAGCAGGCTCTCCAGGCGGGCCACGCCATGGTCGTACACGATGTGGTCCTCGAGGATCCGCTCGTTGGCCCGCGCCTCGGCCTCCGTCGAGCCGAGTACGGGGACGATCCCGGGCAGCACCTTGATGTGCCCGGGGTCCCGGCCCGCCCGCGCGGTGCGGGACTTCAGGTCGGTGTAGAAGGCCCGGGCGTCCTCGACGGTCTGCTGGGCGGTGAACACGGCCTCCGCGTACCGGGCGGCGAAGGCCTTGCCGTCCTCGGAGGAGCCCGCCTGCACGAGGAGCGGGTAACCCTGCGGGGAGCGCGGGACGTTGAGGGCGCCCTCGACGCCGAAGTACCTGCCCCGGTGCCGGGGCGGGTGGATCCTGGCGTCGTCGCCCCAGACACCGGCCGCCTTGTCGGCGACGACCGCGTCGTCCTCCCAGCTGTCCCAGAGCTTGGCGGCCACGTCGAGGAACTCGGCGGCACGGGCGTACCGCTCGGCGTGCGCGGGCTCGGCGTCGAGACCGAAGTTGCGGGCGGCCTCGGCACCGGCGGTGGTGACGACGTTCCAGCCCGCCCGGCCACCGCTGATGATGTCCAGCGAGGCGAACCTGCGGGCCAGGTTGTAGGGGGAGTTGTAGGAGGTGGAGGCGGTGGCGATCAGGCCGATGTGCTCGGTGGCCGTCGCCAGCGCGGTGAGCAGGGTGAGCGGTTCCAGGGCGCCGGCCGGGCGCTGTGCCACGCTGCCCCACAGCTGGGGGCTGTCGGCGAGGAACAGCGAGTCGAAGGTGCCGCGCTCGGCGATGCGGGCCAGCTCGACGTAGTGGCCGAGTTCCACGTGGGCGTGCGGTTCGCTCTGCGGGAGCCGCCAGGACGCCTCGTGGTGGCCGGTGTTCATCAGGAACGCGTTGAGGTGGAGCCTTCTCTGTGTCACTGGTGGTCCTCCGTCACGCCCAGCGCGGCGAGCAGTCGCTCGCGGTACTCGCCGAGCACCGGCTCCCGGTAGGAGCGGGGATGCGGGTGGTCGATGGTCAGATCGAGGCCGATGCGGCCGGAGTCGAGCACGAGGACCCGGTCGGCGAGCACGATGGCCTCGTCCACGTCGTGGGTGACGAGCAGCACGGAGGGCCGGTGGCGCTTCCACAGCTCGCGCAGCAGGTGGTGCATCCTGATCCGGGTGAGCGCGTCCAGCGCCCCGAACGGCTCGTCCGCCAGGAGCAGTTCGGGTTTGCGAACCAGGGAGCGGGCGAGGGCCGCGCGCTGGGCCTCGCCGCCGGACAGCTCGCCGGGCCAGGCCCGCTCGCGGCCGCCCAGCCCCACCTCGGCGAGGGCGGCCCGGCGGGGGGGGGGGGGGGGCCGGGCCGCCGGGGGGCCCGGGTGGATGGTTTGGGGGGGCCGGGGGGGGGGCCCGCGCCGGCCCCGCGGC
>NZ_JBEXLP010000087.1:0-29852 GCF_040610035.1 Streptomyces sp. NPDC004542 | reverse complement strand
TCGGTCTCGGACTCGTCGCCGGCCAGGGTGCCGGCCACGGACCCCGGTCCACGGCTGCCGGGACGGCGGTCGCCGGTGCCGTGCCGGCCGTGCCGGCCGCGGGCCGGGCGGTCACATCCGGTGCCGTGCCGTTTCCGGCGAAGTGGCCCTCCGCCCTGGCCGGCTGCTCGGCGCGCCGCGTCCCGTGCGGCACGGCCCGCTCCGCGACCGGCCGCGGCTCCGGCCCCGACGCGGTCCGGGCAGCCCGGCCCGGCCCGGCATCGGTCACTTCCGCGTGACCCGCACCCGAAGCCGTCCTGACGGCGGGAGCCGTCACCGTCGGCACACCCAGCCGGTCGAGCGCGTCCACCGCGTTCACCGCGCCGCCCGACGACGAACGCGACGTGCCGTGCAGCGCCGCCTCGGCCCCCGCGCCCGGAGCAGCCCCGGGGCCACCGCGCGGCGCCGCGAACACCGCCCCGTCTCCGCCTACGGCACTGTTGCGCCGCGCATCGTCAAAGGCCTCACGGACACCTCCCGCCCCGTGCCCCACCCCTTCGTGCAGCAAGCCCGTACTCAACTCGCTCACGCCCGACGTCCAGAAGCTCGTCGCGAACGCGCTCCACGAGAACGGCGTCCCGAAGAAGGCCATGGCCAGCAGCGACTCCGGCAACGCCTCGGTCAGGCCGTCGGCCACGAACTCCGGGACCCGGCGCGCCGACGACGCGATCCGCTCCCCCACCGAAGCGTTCGCATGTCCGTTCCCCGGCAGCTCCCGCCCCGCCTTCGACGTGACGTCACCCGTGACGTCCTTGAACAGCCCCTCACCCGGACGGCGCGAGAACAGGCCGTTGAACCGCCCCGCCATGTCCCGCAACGGACCCGAAAGCCACCCCGCGGTCCCGCCGAACGCCGCGCTCTGCCCCACCGCCCGCCAGTCCACCCCGGACGGCCGCCAACCCGAGTCGTTGAACACCATCATCCCGAGCCGTACCACCAGCGTCTGAAACGCCTCCTCCAGCGCCTCGCTCAGACTCGGCATCAGATGCGTGCGCCGCAAGAACAGATCCAACGCCGTCAGAAGAGCGACCTTCGACCGCGCCTTGGCCGCCGCCGCCTCGCCCGCCGCCGCCGGGTTGATCCACGCCGTCGCCGCCAGGATCAGCAGTTCCAGCAGCAAGCGGATCAGCTCGGCGATGATCTGCCACTTGCTCTCCTGGATGTTCAGCGACTGGTCACGATGCCCCTGGGCCACATCCCGCAGGCTCCGCTCGTACTCCCGCAGATGGTTCGTCCCCCCGTCAGCACCCGTCAGGACCGACATCGCCCGCTTGTACGCCCGCCCCGCGTCCCCCGGCAGCGTGTGATCGACGTACGCCACCGAAGCACCGATGTCGTCCTGGAGTTCCTTCATACGGCGCCCGAACTCGGCCAGCTTCTCGCTGCTGATCCGCGCCCCCGTCTCGCTCGCCTCCGGCAGAGCCGACCCCACCAGAGCGATCAGAACGCCGTTCATCGCCTCCGAGACCCTCAGGTCACCCATGGTCAAGCGCCTGCCGGATTCCGCCCGCTCGGCCTGGCATACGGCCCCATCTGCCCGAGGCGGTCGCCGCCGACGCCCGCCCCGTCCCCGGCCTGCTGCGTTCCCCGCGCGTCATGCCCCGCTCTCCTGGATCAAAGCAACGACCGTCCGTCCGGCGAGCGGGCGAGCCGCCCCCGGGTCAACGTAGGCCCGACCAGTGACCGGAAACTGACCAACGCCACCCCGCCGACGACGTCACCTGTTTGACAGGTGACGATTGGCGAGGGAACAGTGAGCACGACCTCGCACCGCGGTGGACCCTGAAGAACGAAGGCCGGGAACGCCTGTGACAGCCACATCCATCCACTTCCGCAGGGCGGAGAACACCACATGATCAACAGGCGCACCTTCCACAGGGCCGCGGGCCTCGGCACCGGCGCGGCCGCCGTCGCGCTGGCCGGACCGCCGACAGGCGCGACGGCGGCACCCGCTCAGGGCGAGGCGGCTGTCACCCCGGCACCGGCCGTGCCGGCGGTGACCCCGGGCACGCACACCTCGTTCGCCCGGCTGAAGCAGGTCAGGGCCGGTGTACTGGACGTCGGCTACGCCGAGGACGGCCCCGGGCACGGACCCGTCGTCATCTGCCTGCACGGCTGGCCCTACGACATCCACAGCTACGCCGACGTCACTCCGCTGCTCGCCGCGCGGGGCTACCGGGTCATCGTGCCCTTCCTCCGTGGCCACGGCACCACGCGCTTCCTGTCCTCCCGGACGTTCCGCAACGCCCAGCAGTCAGCGATCGCCCTGGACATCATCGCCCTGATGGACGCGCTCAAGATCGACAAGGCCCTGCTCGCCGGCTTCGACTGGGGCTCGCGCACCGCGGACATCATCGCGGCCCTGTGGCCGGAGCGCGTCAAGGCACTGGTGTCCGTGAGCGGATACCTCATCACCGATGTGGAGGCGCAGAAGAAACCCCTGCCGCCCAAAGCCGAGTACGCCTGGTGGTACCAGTACTACTTCGCCACCGAACGGGGCCGCCTGGCGATGGAGGACAAGACCGACCGGCACGATCTGTGCCGGCTCGTCTGGGACACCGTCTCCCCGACCTGGCACTTCGACGACGCCACCTTCGAGCGCACGGCCGCCGCGTTCGAGAACCCCGACCACGCGGCGATCGTGATCCACAACTACCGCTGGCGGCTGGGCCTCGCCGACGGGGAACGCCGCTACGACCGCTACGAGAGGCTGCTCGCCACCCGTCCGGTCATCGAGGTGCCCACGATCACCATCGACGCCGAGCGCGACCCGTTCGTCGCAGCCGGCAACGGCGCTTCGTACCGCGACCGGTTCACGGGCCCGTACGCCCACCGCACACTGAGCGGGATCGGTCACGACGTGCCGCAGGAGGCACCCACCGCCTTCGCCCAGGCCGTGGTCGACGTGGACCACTTCTGAGGCCGGCGCCCGGTTGCGTCCCGCGGAGTGGTCGGAACCGGGCGCCCCGCCCGCGGACCTCACCACACGGACCTCGGGCGGGGCCCGCGTGGCCCAGCCGGCATAGTCGGTCGGTCGTATACTTCCGTCATGGGCCGGACAAGTGATGCCAAGGAAAGGATCCTCACCGCCGCACACCCCCTGCTCGAGCGACGCGGCTACTCGGCCCTGGGCGTAGCGGAGATCTGCACGGCGGCAGGCGTTCCGAAGGGCAGCTTCTACTATTTCTTCGCGTCGAAGGAAGCCCTTGCCCTGGCGGTGATCGACGAGCACTGGGCCACAGAGAAGCGCGAGTGGGACCGGATCCTGGGCAGCGACGCCGAGCCGCTCGAGCGACTGCGACGCCTGTTCGAGGCGACAGAGGCCGGCCAGCGGGCCGGTCAGAAGAGCTGCGGATCGATCTCGGGCTGCCTGTTCGGCAACCTCTCCCTGGAGATGGGCAACCAGACCGAGGCCATGCGCGAGCGGCTCCAGGAGATCTTCGAAGCCCGGACCGAGACGGTCGCCCGAGTCATCACCGAGGCCCAGGAGCGCGGCGAGGCGGCCGTGCCGGACGCGCGAGCGGCCGCCCAGTCGGTGGTCGCCCAGCTCGAGGGCCAGGTCCTGTTCGCCAAGCTCTACAACGACACCGCGCCGTTGGGCACCTTGTGGGTCAACTGCCTGGCTCTGCTGGGCGCCAAGGCGCCGGTTCACGCCTGAGAGCGTGCGGTCCGCTTGCGCGCGCGGTAGGCGGCGGCTTTGATCCTGTTGCCGCACGGGTCCATGGCGCACCACTCCCGCCGGCTCCCGTGCGACCGGTCGAGATAGACCTGCGTGCACTCGCCGCGACTGCATTCCCTCAGCAGCGCCGACTCAGGGCCTCCGAGCAGTTCCACGGCCTGCCGGGCGATCGTCGACAGTGCCTGCTCCGGCGTCGCCTCGACCTGGCGGCGCCCCCGCCGGACGAGTTGCGGCACGGAGGACGGCGTCCGCGCGATGTCGTTGACCACCGCCAGGGCGTCGGCCCCGTAATCGTCACCCGCCAGCGTGGCCACGACGAGGCGGTAGACCGCCTCACGCAGAGCGATGGCCCGCTTCAGGTCGGACGGTCCGCATGACGTGTCTGCGTCGACGAGACCCGACTCACGGAACCATGCCTCAAGACTCTCCGGGGAGGTGAGCATCTCGGTGGGCGCCGCGTTGCGCCGCGCGCGCAGGGTGCCGACGAAGTCCAGCACCGGGGCACCACACTTGAAGGAATGCATCATGTCACCATCTTGACAGGTGACGAACCGCGCGGCAATCAGCGTCCCCGCCGAGGAAGGTCAGCGGGTAAGGCCGGACTTCGTCGACACCACCACCCCGTGGCACCCGATGCACCCGCACGGCCTCAGCTGCCGGCTCGGCACCGGCGGCTCGCCGCGCATTCCGCTCGCGCGGAGCGCTGGTCGTCACCAGCGCTCCGCTGGGCCTGCGCACCTCACGCCTTGTGCTGCATGGAGCTCCGTGCCGGGTTGCCCTGTTCGGCGGCCTTGGGGTCCTTCTCGCCGGCCTTGGCCCGGACGCCGTCGGCGATGCGCTTGCCGATGGTCTCGTCGATGTGGGACCAGTATGCGAAGGCGCGTTCGAGGACGGGTTCACTCACTCCGTTGAGGAGGTGCCCGACGACATTGTCGACCAGACGGTCGCGGGCGGCGTCGTCCATGACCTCGCGCACCAGGGTGCCGGGCTGCCCCCAGTCGTCGTCCTCGGGATGGGAGACGTAGGCGGCGCGGGTGATCTCGCCGTCGGCCGTCCAGCTCGGCGGGGAACCGTAATGCTCCGTGTCGGCCGCGGGGCCGCCCTTGGAGTTCGGGGCGTACACCGGGTCGGTGGTGTTCCGGTACGCCATCGCCCCGTCCTTGGAGTAGGTGTGGACGTCGACGACGGGCGCGTTCACGGGCAGTTGCTGGTAGTTGCCGCCGATACGGTGGCGGTGGGCGTCCGCGTAGGAGAACAGCCGGGCCAGCAGCATGCGGTCCGGGCTCGGTCCGATGCCCGGAACGAAGTTGTTGGGCTGGAAGGCCGCCTGCTCGATCTGGGCGTGGTTGTCGGTGGGGTTGCGGTCGAGCACCATGCGGCCGACCCGGATGAGCGGATAGTCCCCGTGCGGCCACACCTTGGTGAGGTCGAACGGGTTGAACCGGTAGCCCGCGGCCTCCTCGTACGGCATCACCTGCACGTACAGGGTCCAGCTGGGATGGTCGCCGTCCCGGATGTGCTCGAAGAGGTCGCGGGTGTGGTAGTCGGTGTCGGCCGCGGCCATCTGGTCGGCCTCGTGCTGGGTGAAGAACTCGATGCCCTGGTCGGTCTTGAAGTGGTACTTCACCCAGAACCGCTCCCCGGCGGCGTTGATCCACATGTAGGCGTGGGAGGTGTAGCCGTTCATGTGGCGCCAGGTCCGCGGGATGCCCCGGTCCCCCATCAGCCAGGTGACCTGGTGGGCGGACTCCGGGGACAGGGTCCAGAAGTCCCACTGCATGTCGTGGTCGCGCAGGTTGTTGTCGGCACGGCGCTTCTGGGACCGGATGAAGTGCTGGAACTTCATCGGGTCCTTCACGAAGAACACCGGAGTGTTGTTCCCGACCATGTCGTAGTTGCCTTCGCTGGTGTAGAACTTCACCGCGAAGCCGCGCGGGTCACGCCAGGTGTCCGGGCTGCCGCGCTCACCGGCGACGGTGGAGAAGCGGGCTACCAGGTCGGTGCGGGTGCCGGGCTGGAACACGGCCGCTTTCGTGTACGCACTGACATCGTCGGTCACCTGGAAGTACCCGAACGCGCCGCTCCCCTTGGCGTGCGGCTGACGCTCGGGAATCCGCTCGCGGTTGAACTGCGCCATCTGCTCGATCAGGTAGGCGTCCTGCAGCAGGATCGGTCCCCCGGGCCCCACGGTCAAAGAGTGCTCGTCACTCTCCACCGGCGCGCCGGAGTCGGTCGTGGTGGCGGGTCGGATCTCCGTCATGACTCTGCCTTCCCTAGTGCGTCAGCAGCGACGTCGGGCCCTCGGGCACCGACGTCCGACCAGTGTGGTACGGCTGCCGCCTCTGTGCGCCGCACGCCACGCGGACGCGACGCCGCGGCAGCACCTTCGTCTCCCCACGCCGCGTGACCCGAAGCAGGCAGGGCAAACATCCTCATTTTTCTCCACAGGGCGACGAGGGTGCGTTGACAGGGCTCTGACCTGCACAGACACCGGGACGCTGGATTTCGGCCCGATCGACGTGCGGCCGGTGGAGCCGGCCGGCGCCCTCGCCCGGGAGCCCGGCGTCGAGATGCGGTCACCCAACCGGGTGGATACGCTCACTGAGTGGCCGGGTGACGGCGGCCCGATGACGGCCCTGGGCCGCGGCACAGCAGCCGCCCCACCCCGCCCGGCAGAACGAAGACTGCCGCAGACGAATCCTCTGCACTGTTCACGCCTCCACGGGAGGAAGGTTGCGATGAGGTTTGTTCGCATACGTACAGCAAGGGGCACCGCCGCAGCTCTGGTCGCCGTGCCGCTCGCCCTAGGAGGTCTGGGGTCGCAGAGCCACGCGCAGGCCCCGTCTCCCAGCTCGTCGGGGACGTTCGGGCCCGGGTGCTCCGCGCTGTCCCAGAAGGCCAGCACGGTCAAGGACAAGGTCGTCGAAGCCGCCGCCGCGTACCCACAGCTCAGCCAGCTGGTCTCGGCCACGGTCAGAGCGAAGCTGAACAGCGCCCTCGACGGGAAGCCCGACGTCACCATCTTCGCCCCGGACAACAAGGCGTTCCAGAACGTGACCGTGGAACAGCTCTCCTCGCTCCTCAACAACGAGGGTCAGCTGAAGAAGGTGCTCGGCTACCACGTCGTGGACAAGCAGATCACCCCGGACGAACTCTCCAACGGCTCCTTCACGACGGTGGAGGGCAGCAAGCTGACCACGTCGGGCTCGGGCACCGACTACAAGGTCAACGGCAAGGCGAACATCGTCTGCGGCAACATCAAGGCCGCGAACGCCACCATCTACGTCATCGACTCGGTGCTCCAGCCCCCGTCCTGACGCGTGGTCCGTGCCCGACCGGCCAGATGCACACCGGCGAGGGCGACGACGAGGCCGAGCGCTGTCGCGAGCTGCGACCAGCGTTCGGCCCGTTGACGTCAGGTCAAGAACCGGTTCACGTGCGCTGTGCCGACCCGCGTTCCAGGGCCCGTCCCGGTGTCCGGTCCAGACGCAAGGCCAGGGCCGGGCACGCCGCCACGGCGCGCCGTGCATGCCCGAGGGCTTCGCCCGTGAGCGGGGCGGATCCCCTCACCGGGTAACCCCGTTCGTCCAACTCGATGGCTTCCGGAAGGAGTTCGGCGCACAGGCCGTAGCCGCCGCATGCGATGCGGTCGATTCCGAGCAAGTGGGTGGCGGTCATGTTCCGTCACCTCCATTCCCGGTCGTCGGGTGCCGGCGTGTCGAAGGCCGGCAGTACGGGCTCGTGTCCGGCCGTGGCGCACGGACCGTGGCTCAGGTGGTGCCGTACGTCGGCGGCGAAGACCCTGAGGGCGGTGGCCGCGAGACGTGACGCGCCGTCGGGGTGCCGGCAGGCGCCGCGGCCGGCGAGCAGCCCCGCCCGGTCCTCCAGCCGCCGCATCGCGCGCGGGTCCGGACGCCCCCGGGCCAGGTCCCGGAAATCCGCCGCGACCGCCGGCGGCCCGAGCCGGCACGGGCCGCACTGCCGTGCGCTCTGTGCCGCGAGGTATCCGAGCACCCTGGCCGTCTCGGCCAGACCGCAGGCGCGGGCGGGAAGCGCCACGATCACTCCGGCACCGGGTCCCGCGCCGAGGTGCGCCAGGTCCTGCTTGGCGAACGGGACGTTCAGCGCCCGTCCCGCCGGCAGCCGGCTGCCGAAGAACCCGCCCAGCAGGAGAGCCCCGAGCGGTTCCGCGGCTTCCCCGGCGACATCCAGCGCCGCACCGAGAAGCCGGCCCATCGGTGGTGACAAGGCGTCCGCGAGCCGGTTCGGCGGCCTCGCGGCACCGCCGTCGGCCGAAGGAGGTCCGCCCATGTCCGGCCCCGTGCACGACCCCGACCCGGTACGGCGACGCGAGCGCGGACTCCGGCGGGTGGGCACCGCGACTCGCCGGACCGCCACCGCCGCGACGGCCGCGGCCCTGCTGCTCGGAGCCGGCTACGCACACGTGCTGCCGGGCGTCTCCGGGCCGGCGCAGACGACGACCGGGGCGTCCTGACCTCCTTCCCCAGACCTGACGGCCGAACGGAGAGGCGCTGCCGGGGCAGCGGCCGTCGCGCACGCCGGTGCGCTGCCGGGCAAGTACCTGTGCGCTGTCCAGAAAGCGGACCGGCACGGTGCGGCATAGCGTGACCGGCGAAGCAGCCGCAGCACGGTCCCAGGTACACCTCGCCGACACCACGTGGGGACCCGGGCGTGCGGCCTCGACGGAGATCCCACGCCGTACGCCCCTCAGGAGGTTGTCCAAGGTGTCCACGATGCCGGTCGCCGGGCTGATTCCGCGCGCCACCGACGACGCGGCGGACCTCGTCGTCCGCAACGCCAAGATCCACACCGGCGACCCGCGCCTGCCGCAGGCCGCGGCGATAGCCATCCGGGACGGTGTCATCACCGCCGTCGGTGACGACAAGGACGTGGCCGGCCAGGTGGGTCCCGCCACGCGCGTGGTCGACGCGCTCGGCCGCCGGATGATCCCCGGCCTCAACGACGCCCACCTGCACGTGATCCGCGGCGGCCTCAACTACGTGCTGGAACTGCGCTGGGACGGCGTCCGCACCCTGCGCCAGGGCCTGGCCATGCTGCGCGAGCAGGCGGCCCGGACCCCCAAGGGCCAGTGGGTGCGCGTGGTCGGCGGCTGGTCTGCCGAGCAGTTCGCCGAGCGGCGGCTGCCCACCGTCGCCGAGCTGAACGCCGCCGCACCGGACACCCCGGTCTTCGTCCTGCACCTCTACCAGTCCGCCGTCCTCAACCGCGCGGCCCTGCGGGCGGTGGGCTACGACAAGCACACCCCCGACCCGCGGGGCGGGCAGATCATGCGGGGCCGCGACGGCGAGCCCACCGGCATGCTGCTCGCGGCCCCCAGCGCCCTGATCCTCTACTCGACGCTGGCCAAGGCCCCGGTGCTGGACGAGGAGCACCGCAAGACGTCCACCCGCCACTTCCTGCGGGAGCTGAACAGGTTCGGGCTCACCTCGGCGATCGACGCGGCGGGCGGCTTCCAGAACTTCCCCGAGAACTACGAGACGGTGGCGGAACTGGCCAGGGAGGGCGAGCTGTCCCTGCGCATCGCCTACCACCTGTTCCCGCAGACCGCGGGCCAGGAGATCGACGACCTCACCCGGTGGATCGGTATGGTCCGGCCCGAGGACGGAGACGAGTGGCTGCGTCTCAACGGCGCCGGAGAGAACCTCACCTGGGCGGCGGCGGACTTCGAGAACTTCGCCGAGCCGCGCCCGGAGCACGCGCCCGACTACGAGGTGGAGTTCGAGAAGGCGGTACGCCTGCTCATGGAGAACGGCTGGGGCTTTCGCCTGCACGCCACCTACGACGAGACGATCCGCCGCGACCTGGCCGTGTTCGAGAAGCTCGCCGCGGAGGGGCTCTTCCCCGGCGGCAACCGCTGGCTGTTCGACCACGCGGAGACCGTGTCGGCGGACAGCCTCGACCGCATCGTCGCCCTCGGCGGGGCCATGTCGGTGCAGAACCGGCTGTCCTTCCAGGGCGAGGCGTTCGTACGCCGCTACGGCCCGGGGGCCGCCGCGGACGCCCCGCCGGTCCGCGCGATGCTGGGCCGGGGCCTGACCGTCGGCGCCGGCACCGACGCCACCCGCGTCTCCTCGTACAACCCGTGGCTCGCGCTGCACTGGCTGGTCACCGGCCGCACGGTCGGTGACCTGGTCATCCACCCGCCGCACAACCGCGTCGACCGGGAAACGGCACTGGAGATGTTCACCCGGGCCGGTGCCGCGCTCACCGGGGAGCAGAACCTCAAGGGCGTACTGCGTCCGGGCTTCCTCGGTGATCTCACGGTGCTGTCGGAGGACTACTTCTCGGTGCCCGACCCGGAGATCGCGCACATCGAAGCCCTGCTGACGGTCGTCGGCGGCCGGATCGTCTACGCGGCCGGAGAGTACGAGGGCATCGACGAGCAGATGCCCGCGGTGACACCGGAATGGAGCCCGGTGGCGCACTTCGGCGGCTACCAGGCGGCCCCGGTGCGGGGCGGATCGGGAGTGCGCCAGGCCGAACTGCTCGGCGAGGCCGCAGCGGAATCGGAGCTGCACCGCCAGTGGCGCGCCCGCCGCGGCCTCGTCCCGGAGGCCGGCGGCCCGGTCTTCGATCCCTGCTTCTCCCTCTGAGCCAGGCGGCGCGGCAGCACCGCCGCGCCGCCGCGCCACGACGACGTCGCGGCCTCAAGACCTTCTCACCCCGGTCACGGACGACCGTCCGTGACCGGCACCATCCATCACCGTCACCACCCATCGCCGAAAGGGAAACTCATGGTCCACATCACCGAGGTCACCGCCGCTCCCAGCCCCGACCTGCTGACCCCCGACAACTGCGCGGTGCTGTTCGTGGACCACCAGCCGCAGATGTTCTTCGGCACGGGCAGCGGCGACCGCACCGCCATCATCAACGCGACCGTCGGCCTGGCCAAGGCCGCCAGGGTCTTCGACGTCCCCGTCGTGCTGAGCACCGTGGCCGCCGAGTCCTTCTCCGGCCCGCTCATGCCGCAGCTGGCGGACGTCTTCCCCGACCAGAAGATCATCGATCGCACCACGATGAACGCCTGGGAGGACGTCGCCTTCGTCGAGGCCGTGAAGGCGACCGGCCGCAAGAAGCTCGTCATCGCCGGCCTGTGGACCGAGGTCTGCGTCGTGCTGCCCGCGCTGTCCGCGCTCGCCCAGGGCTACGAGGTCTACGTCGTCACCGACGCGTCCGGCGGTGTCAGCCCGCAGGCCCACGAGCACGCCGTCCAGCGGATGGTCCAGGCCGGCGTGGTGCCGGTGACCTGGGTGCAGGTGCTCCTCGAGCTCCAGCGTGACTGGGCGCGTACGGACACCTACCTTCCCGTCATGGACGTCGTGAAGGAGAACGGCGGCACCTACGGTCTCGGGGTCGTCTACGCGCAGGCCTTCATCGGCGAGCACGCCGCCGGCTGAGCCGCCCCGCACGGGTGACGACGGACGTCAGGGACAGGCGGACAACACGATGGACAGCGGACTGTTGGTGCTCCGGCTGGTGGTGGGACTCCTCATCGCCGGGCACGGGGTGCAGAAGGTCAGTTTCCGGCTGGGGGGCAACGGGCTGGCGGGCGGGACCGAGGAGTTCCGCCGTGACGGCTTCCGCGGCGGGCGGCTCACCGCCCTCGCCGCGGGCGGCAGCCAGATCGGTGCCGGCCTGTTCCTGGCGGCCGGCCTCCTCGACCCCCTGGCGGCGATGGCCGCCATGGGAGTGATGACGGTGGCCGGCACCGTCAAGTGGCACAAGGGGCTGTGGGTGCAGAACGACGGTTACGAGTACCCGCTGGTCCTCGTGACCGCCGCCGCGGCCCTCGCGCTCACCGGACCGGGCCGCTGGTCGCTCGACCACCTCCTCGGGCTGCCCCCGTGGCCGCTGTGGGTCTCCCTCGCGGCCGTCGTCATCGGCCCGGCCGGCGGCCTGATCACCCGCTCGGTGCTGCGGCACGCGCCCGCCACCGGTGACCCGACGGACGAAAGGGAGCGGCATGCGCAGGCTGCTGGCTGACGCCACTCACACCCTCGCCCCGCCGAAGGGCGACCGGCACGGGCCCCTGCCGCCGCTGATGCTGCTGCTGACGGTGGTGACCGGTCTCATCGACGCCGTGAGCTACCTGGCGCTCGGCCGGGTCTTCGTCGCCAACATGACCGGCAACGTGGTCTTCCTGGGCTTCGCCCTGGCGGGCGCGCCGGGTCTGTCCGTACCCGCGTCCCTCGTGTCGATGCTGTCGTTCCTCGCCGGAGCGCTGACGGGAGGGCGGTTCGGCACCCGGTTCGCGGCACACCGCGGCCGGCTCCTGACCATGACGACGGCCGTCCAGGCCGTGCTCGTCGCCGGTACCGTCGTCGGGGTCGCTCTCGCGCACGGCGAGGTGACCGGCCCGGTGCGGTACACCCTCATCGTGTTCCTGGGCCTCGCCATGGGCCTGCAGAACGCGGCCGCGCGACGGCTCGGGGTCCCGGACCTGACCACGACCGTCCTGACGCTGACCCTGACCGGACTGGCCGCGGACTCCTCTCCGGCCGGCGGGTCGGCCCCCCGGCCCGGCCGGCGCCTGCTGTCCGTCCTCGCCATGTTCCTCGGAGCGCTCGTGGGCGCCCTGCTCCTGGGACACGGCGAGCCGCTCTTCGTCCTGGGGGCGGCGCTGCTGCTGCTCGTGGTGACGTCGGTGGCCGCGCACCGCCTGTCGGCCTCCGACCCCGCCTGGACCAGGCCGGCGTCATGAGGAACCCCGGCGGGTTCCGCGCCGGGGGTGGGTCCGCTGTGGGTGACCCGGCTTCAGGCGGCCAGGGTCCCCGCCGATGACGGGAGGCGCGGCGCCGGGTCCTGGGTGCCGCGCCACTCACGGGGGGCCATACCGTAGGCGGCCCGGAACACCCGGCTGAAGTGCGCGGCGCTGGTGAATCCCCACCGGTGAGCCACCGCGGCGATCGTGACGTCCGGGTGGAGCGCCAGGTCGCGCCGGCACTCCTGAAGGCGGCGACGCTGGATCCACCGGCCGACCGTGGCCTCCTCGCTCTCGAACAGCTTGTGCAGATGGCGCAGCGATATGTGATGGGCCCGGGCGATGGCCCGGGGGGTCAGATCGGGGTCGGCGAGATGACGGTCGATGAACGCCTGGATCCGCAGCAGCACCGCCCGGTTGCCGTCGGGCGGTTCCGCGGCCGACCGGCCGAGAACCTCGTCGGCCATGACCCCGAGCAGGTCCACGACGTTGCGGGCCATCAGCTCGCTGGTGCGGGGCGGGTAGTCCCGGGCCCCGTCCACGAGCCCGGCCAGAAAGGGCGAGAGCAGACCGCCGAGGGGTGTGTCGGGGCCCAGTGGACAGGCCGTGACCTGAGCCATGTCGGACTCCCTCAGACCCAGGACGTCTCTCGGCAGCACCAGGGACTTCGTCCGGAAGTGCTGGGGAAGCGTCAGCTTGAGGGGGCGCGCCATGTCGTAGACGAAGACGTCCCCGGGGCCGAGGAGTGCTTCACGGCCGTCCTGTTCCAGGCGGGCGACTCCTCGGTCCAGCAACTTCACGACGACGTACTCGTCCTGGTCGTCCTGGCTGACGAGCCGGCGTGTGCGCAGGGCGGACAGGCAGTCGCCGTCCACGGTGACGGCCTGAAGCCGGCCGAGCGGCGTCGCACGGATCGTGCCGGAGTACACCTCGTCGGGAACGGTCATGTTCACGGCACCGAACGTCTCGGACAGGGCTCCGCGCCAGTAGGCGCGTCGGTGGGGCACGGGCAGTGCATCGGTGGTGTGGAAGCTGCCGGGGGCGCTTCTGTCCTGAACGTCCGGCGCCATGGTCCTCGCCCTTCGAATGGTGTGTGCCCGGCGAACGCCGCTCCCCGGGTGGCACTCTACTGACTGTCAGCTTCGCCGCGGGCCCACGATGGTCTCCAGGGCGTGCTCGATGCCGAGCACCAGGGCCCCGGCGATGCCGCCCCGCTCCCGCAGCGTCGCGTGCTCGATGATCAGGTTTCTGCTGGCCAGCGGACGCGCGCCGCTGTACACGGCGCCGCGGACGATGGCGAGCAGATCGTCGCTGTACTCGATCAGCCCGCCACCGAGGACGATGCGGCGCGGGTTGAGCAGGTTGCACACGGAGACCAGCACCTCGCCGAGGCCCTCGGCGGCCACGCGGACCACGTCGACCGCCAGGGGGTCGTGGAACGAGAGGCGTTCGAAGAGGGCCGTGATGGCGTCGTCCCAGGTGTCCGGCGAGGCCGCTTGGATGCCGATGCGCCGGGCCATGGCGGGCAGCGACGCCACGGACTGCAGGCAGCCGCGGCGACCGCAGGAGCACAGGACGTCGTCCGCGCCGCTCACCGGGATGTGCCCCAGGTCACCCGCGCCACCGTCGAAGCCGCGGAAGATCCTGCCGGAGTTGTCGACGATCCCGGCGCCGATCCCGGCCGCGATCTTCACGCTCACCAACGGCAGTTGATCGGCCGGGAGCACGGCCGACTCACCGAGCGCCCGGAGGTTGACGTCGTTCTCGGCCAGGACGTGCGTCCCCAGCTGTTCGGCCAGCTCGGACACGACGGGGTAGCCGTCCCAGTCCGGCATCACCGACGGCCGGACGGCGATCCCGCTCGAGGAGTCGACCCGGGCGGGCAGGCCGAGGACCGCGCAGTGCAGCCGCTGGTCCCGGCCGGCTCGTCGCAGGGCGTGGCGGACCGCCTCGCGGATCCTGCGGATCGCGGGCTCGGGTCCGATGGAGACGTCGAGCTGCATCTCCTCCATGGCGATGATGTGCTGGTTCAGCTCGGCCACCGCGATACGGGTGCGGGTCGCCCCCATGTCGATGGCCACGACGGCACCGGCGCGCGAGGAGATCACCAGGCGGTCGGCCGGGCGGCCCCGGCCGGGTACGGCCCTGGTCCCGCTCGTCTCCAGCACCCCGCTCTCCTTCAGCGCGTCGACGTGTCCCGACACCGTGGACCGCGGAAGGCCGGTCGCGGACACGATGTCGGCCTTGGACTGGGCGGTCCCGCTCGCCACCAGCATCGCCAACTGGCCGAGCAGCAGCTCGGACTGGGGCAGGATCGTGCGCGTGCCGGCCGGCAGACGGAGCACGGGGAGCGCGACGGCATCGAGCGGGACCCGGTTCTTGAGTGCCATAAATAACCAGTCCCGTCATTAATTCGTCATTGAACGGCACTATAAGCGGCTCCTAGTGTGCGAGGCCACACGCGGGCCGACGGTGCTCGCGTGCGTTGTCGGGACGCGACGCAAAGGTGACCCCATGGAGAAGAAAACGCACGAGCGGCTTGCCGGCTCAAGCACACAGGACGCAGGCCCGCTCGTCGTCACCGCGGAGCCGGAGACAGCGTGGACCAACCCCGGTCCGGGCCTCGTGGCACTGCTCGGCCTCGCCGCCGTCGGCGCCGGGGCGGCTCAGGTCACTCCGCAGATCATCAGTCTTCCGCTGCGCACCGCCCAGGTGGATCCGCGCGGCGCGACCACCGCGCTGGCGCTGGTCCTCGGCATCGGCACGGTGATCCAGCTGATCGCCTACCCGGTGATCGGCCGGGCCAGCGACCGGACCCTGGCCCGCATCGGCCGGCGCCGCCCGTGGCTCTTCGTCGGAGCCCTGCTCTTCCTGCTCGGCTCGGTCACCATGTACCTGGCCCCGAGCATCGGGCTGATGACGCTGGGCTGGACCATCAACTCGCTCGGTTACGGTGCCACGATCGTGGCGGCGAACGCGGTCATCGCCGACCAGTACGAGCCGGACCGGCGCGGCCTTCCCTCGGCACTCGTCGGCGTGGGCAACCCGACCGGTGTGGTGCTGGGCCTGTTCCTCGCGCAGCTCATGCCGGACTCGCTCGCGGCGATGTTCTTCCTGCCCACCGCCGTCGGTGTGGTCGGTGCCTGCTGGCTCGCCCTCGTCCTGCGGGACCGGCGGATCTCGGCGCAGGAGCGTCCGTCGCTCGACGTCCGGTCGATCGCGGGCACCTTCTGGGTCAACCCGGTCGCCCACCCGGGCTTCGCCCTCGCGCTGGGCAGCCGGTTCCTCCTCTTCATGGGCGTCGCGGCGGCCAACATGTACCAGGTCTTCTTCATCGCCGACGTCCTGCACATCCACGGCCCCGCGATCCCCCGGGCGATCTTCCTCAGCCAGCTCGTCGGGAACGGCACGTCACTCGTGATCGCGCCGCTCGTCTCCCGCCTCTCGGACCGGATCGGCCGTCGCAAGCCCTTCGTGATCACCGCCGCGATCATCTTCGCCGCGGGCCTGCTCGGCGTCACCCAGGCGTCGACCTACGGCGCCTTCCTCGTGGCCTACTGCGTGGTCGGCATCGGACTGGGGGTGTACCTGGCGGTCGACCTGGCGCTGGTGACGCAGCTGCTGCCGGACCCGCACGACACCGCGAAGGACCTCGGCCTCATGAACCTGGCCAACAGCCTTCCGGCGTCGCTCATACCCGCCGTCGCTCCGGCTCTGCTGGCCATCGGCGTGGCCGCCGGGAGCGACACCCGGAACTACGCGGCCCTCTTCACCTTCGGTGCCCTCACGTCCTTCGTCGGGGCCCTGCTGATCATCCCGATCCGCAGGATCCGGTGAAGCACGCCGGCCGCGCTCTTCCCGCCCCGCACCGGCTCGCGGCACCGCGGACACCCCCGGCCCGGGAGCTGTCCACTGAGCGGACCGCGCACAGCCGCCCGGGCGAACGCGGCCGGGCAGACTGACAAGGCTCGCGCGCCCTCGCGCCGCCCCTGACACGGCCGGTGGCGACGGGACCGTCCGGCCGGACCGCGGCGGTCCGGCCGGACGAGCGCGTGAGGGCCACCGCACGGACAGAACAGGTGACGGCTTTGACCATCCCTCTCGACATGTATCCAGGAGCGGCCGCATGACCGGCTCCCCGCACCCGGACGGCTCCGGACCGTTCGCCGACGCCCCCGCCTTCCTGTGCCTCGGCTACGTCGGCATCAGCTCCGAACGCCTCGACGACTGGGGGACGTTCGCGACCTCGCGGCTCGGGATGCAACTCGTCGACGACGCCGGCGGCACCGCGGTGCTGCGCATGGACGACCGACGCCAGCGGGTGATCGTCACCGACGACGGCCGGCGCGGGTACTTCGGCTGGGAGGTCGCCTCGGCCTCCGCCTTCGACCGGATCGCCGACGCCCTCGACGCGGTCGGCGTCCGGGTCCGTTCCATGACGTCCGCGGAGCGCGCGAACCGCTTCGTGGCGGACGGCATCGTGTTCCGCGACCCGGCCGGCAACCGCGTCGAGGCCGTCATCCACCCCGCCGAGGACCCGACGCCGTTCGTACCGGGACGCACCCACTCCGGCTTCCGGACCGGGCCGCTCGGACTCGGCCACGCCGTGCTCACCACACCGCGCTACGACGAACTGCTGTCCTTCTACCGCGACGTCCTCGGCTTCCGTCTGAGCGACTACACCGCACAGCCCTTCCGGGCGAGTTTCCTCCACCTCAACGCACGGCATCACAGTCTCGCGATCATCGAGACCGAGACGGTCGGAATCCACCACATCATGATGGAGATGAACAACATGGACGACGTCGGCCAGGCCTACGACCTGGCGCTCGCCGACCCCGAGACCATCGGCGTCACCCTGGGCAGGCACTCGAACGACCACATGTTCTCCTTCTACACGCGCACGCCGTCCGACTTCCTGGTCGAGTGCGGCTGGGGCGGCCGTTCCATCGACCAGGCCACCTGGACGCCCTGCGAACTGACCGACGGGCCCAGCCTGTGGGGCCACGAGCGCTTCTGGCTGCCGCCCGAGGCCCGGGCGGTCGCCTACGACATGCGGGTCGAGGCGGCACGGCGTGGCTCGCGCGCGCCGGTCCACGTACGGCCCGGCAACTTCGACGTCGCCACGGACGCCGTCGCGGCCCCCGCGAAGGCGGCTCTCTCATGACCGGTGACAGCGGCACCGCCGCGCTGCCGGAGATCGGCCGCACGCTGAAGATCGGCTCCGTGGCCGTCAACTACCACGACACGGGCGACGGGACACCCGTGCTGCTCGTGCACGGCTCGGGGCCGGGCGTCACCGCGTGGGCGAACTGGCGTCCCGTCATCCCCACGCTGGCGGAGCGTCACCGGGTGATCGCCCCCGACATGGTCGGATTCGGCTACACCGAGGCGCCGGTCGTACGGTTCGACCTGGATCTGTGGGTCGAGCAGCTGGTCGGCATGCTGGACGCGCTCGGTCTCGACCGCGTGCACGTGGTCGGCAACTCCTTCGGTGGCGCCGTGGCGCTCAACCTGGCGGCGCGGGCGCCCGAGCGGGTCCGCGACGTCGTGCTGATGGGCCCGGTCGGTATCCGGTTCCCGATCACCGACGGCCTGGAGGCCGTGTGGGGCTACGAGCCCTCCATCCCGTCGATGGGCCACCTCGTGCGCGACGTGTTCGTCGCGGACTCCTCCGCGATCACCGACGACCTGGTGGAGCTGCGCTACCGCGCCAGTGTGCGGCCCGGGGTCCAGGAGCGGTTCGCCGCCCTGTTCCCGGCGCCGCGCCAGCGCTGGGTCGACGCGCTCGCGCTGCCCGAGGACGAGCTGCGCCGCCTCGCCGCCCGCGTGCTCGTGCTCCACGGCATCGACGACCGGGTGATCCCCGTGGAGGCGTCCCGGCGCCTGGTGGAGATCCTGCCGGACGCCGAGCTGCGGGAGATCGAGCGGTGCGGTCACTGGGTGCAGATCGAACACACCGGGCGTTTCCTGGATCTGGTACAGGACTTCTTCGCGAGGACGGACGGCGCATGAGCATCGCGGACGAACTGGAGGGCAGCTGGGCGCTGGTGGCCTGGGAGCAGCGCTACGAGGACGGCAGGGTCGTCACGCCGATGGGATCCGATCCGGCCGGGGTGATCACCTACACCGGCGGTCGCATGCAGTGCGTCATGGCACGGCGCTCCCGGTCCCCCTTCGTGACCGGCGGCCAGTGGGACGCCTCGCAGGCCGAACGCGCCACCGCCTACGACGAGTGCATGGCGTACGCCGGCTCCTACACGGTGGACGGCGACGAGGTGAGCCACCACGTCGACATCGCCCTGTTCCCGAACTGGGTCGGCGGCGTGCAGCGCCGGCGGGCGCGCCTCGACGGGGACCGCCTGGAGCTGGTGGCGGACCTCGACCAGGGGACGCCGCAGGCACGCTCCGCCCACCTGGTGTGGCGGCGTCTGGCCCCCGGGTCCCCGCTGTGAGATCCGCGCCGTGAACCACGTCAGCGCCCGACCGGCCACCGCCGGTCGGGCGCTGCTGCGTCAGGGGGCGCTTCGGCGCCGACGGCTCAGGGCAGCGTCTCGATGAAGCGCCGCAGCAGCGGGCCGAGCGTGTCGTCCGGGCTGCCGAGCTGAAGGACCGACGTGAGGTGGTTGTGGCCCCACAGCCGCTCCAGCGGCGGATAGGTGCCGTGGTGCTCGGACCACGCGGCCACCAGCAGCGCGGCCTGGCGCTGGAAGTCGAGTTCGTCGAACTCGGACACCGTCATGAGCAGGGGTACGTCGGATGCGACCAGGCCGCGCAGCGCGGAGCACCGCGACCAGGTCGCCCGGTCGGCGCCGAAGTACGCGCGCTGGAAGAGGTTGTCCGCCGCGGTGGCGGCGTCGTACAGACACGACGACAGCACCGCGCCGATGACGCCGTGACCGGCGCCCTGTTCCGGGACGCCGTCCGTGTGCCCGGCCACCGCCGTGTCGTCGGCGGTGCTCAGGTGGTGTCCCGCGAGGTAGCCCGCGACATGAGTGGCCCCGGCCGACTGTCCCATGAGGACGATCCGGCCCGGGTCGCCGCCGAACTCCGCGGCGCGGGCCCCGATCCATTCGACCGCGCGGGCGAGGTCGGCGCTGCCGGCCGGCCAGGGTGCCTCCGGCGCGAGCCGGTAGTTCATGGTCACCCCCAGGTATCCGCCGCGCGCGGCCCACAGCCCGATGTTGTCGTAGAAGGGCGTGCGCGGCAGCTTCTTCGCCCCGCCGACGAACCCGCCGCCGTGCACGTACACCAGGACGGTGCGACGTGCTCCCGGATCGGCGCCGAACACGTCGAGCCGGTGCCGCTCGTGCGGGCCGTACGCGAGGTCGCGGCGGACGTCGACGCCGTCGGCCAGGTCCGCCGGGAGCAAGGGGGCGAGGAGCTTCACGGTCTCGCGGTAGACCGACGGGGTGAGCTCGGTGCCGAGCTCACGGACGGCTGCGCGCAGCGCGGTGTGCATGGGTTCTCCTGTCATGGGGTGGGCATGTGTCGTCAGCCGGCCCTGCGTCGGCGGCCGGTGCGGGTGCGGAGCCGTCCGGGGCTCGCGGACTCGCTCTCCAGCTGCGTGGTCAGCGCCTCCAGGGTGCGGTCGAACACGGCGGCGTCCTCGGCGGAGACCGTCGCCATGAGCCGGCGCATCGCCTCGACCCGGCGCGGGTAGATGCGCTCGTACAGGGCCCGGCCGGCGTCCGTCACGACGAAGAGCGCGCTCCGCGCGTCGGCCGGGTCGTCCCGTCTGAGCGCGTGGCCGAGCTCCACGAGCGCCGTGGCGGCCCGGCTGGCCTCGGACCGGCTGATCGAAAGGTTCTCGGCGAGGGAGCGCACGGTGTGCTCCGGCGCACCGGTGAGCTGGGCGAGCACGCGCCACTGCAGGATGCGCAGCCCGCCGTGCTCGGCGAGCAGTTCGTTCACCTGCCCGTCGAGCAGCCGGAGCAGCTTCATCAGACGCTGGGTCAGAAGGTCGGCGCTGGGCTCCCCCGCCGGGGGCCGCTGAGGATTCGTCGTCATCCGGGCATTCTCGCCAGTGGCCGCGGTGCGTGCGGCGCGGTACTGCCTCAACGTTGCCGGTCGACCAGCGCGCGCTTGAGGATCTTGCCGGTCTCCCCCTTGGGCAGCGCCTCCACCAGCGTGATCTCCTTGGGCCGCTTGTAGCCGGCCAGGTGCTCGGCGCAGTGCGTCTTCAGCCGCTCGGCGTCGCAGCCGGGCCGCACGACCACGAAGGCCACGACCATCTCGCCCCACTTCTGGTCCGGGACGCCGACGACCGCCGCCTCGAGGACGTCGGGGTGCCGGCTGAGGACCATCTCCACCTCGGCCGGGTAGACGTTGAGCCCGCCCGATTTGATCATTTCGCGCTTGCGGCCGGCCAGGTGGACGAAGCCCGCGCTGTCGCGGTGGGCGAGGTCGCCGGTGAACAGCCGGCCGTCCCGCAGCACGGCCGCGCTCGCCTCCTCGTGACCGAGGTAGCCCGCGAAGACGGACGGTGCCGAGATGACGAGCTCGCCGACCTCCCCGTCGGGTACCGGCCGCCCGTCGTCGTCCAGGCACTCGATGCGGCAGAACGGCGCGTCCCTGCCGATCGACTCGGTGCGCGCGGCCAGCGCGGGGTCGGACAGCGCCTCGTCGATGTCCTCGGGCAGGTTGAAGGTCACCGAGCCGCCCGCCTCGGTCGACCCGTAGGCGTTGAAGAACCCGCCCCGCCAGGTCGGGTTGGCGCGCAGCGTGCGGAAGCCCTCGGCGGCGTCCTTGCCGGGGCTGTTGGCGTACATCAGGCGGACGCTGCTCAGGTCCCGGGTGAGCACGGAGGGTGACCTGGAGAGCCGCGCGAACGTCGACTCGATCGCGTAGACGAGGGTGATCCGTTCGCGCTCGATCAGGTCGAGGAGCTGCTCGGGGTCGAAGCGCGGCAGGACCCACATGGAGATGCCGGCGCAGACGTAGACGTGCAGGAGCGCGATGCCGAGGCCCGCGGAGAGCGGGGACGACAGCGTGGCCCTGTCGTCGGGGTCGAGGCGCATCCGGGTGAGGTAGATCGCGGTGGCCCAGGCGAGGCGGTCGTGCGTCGTGACGCATCCCTTGGGCACCCCGGTCGTGCCGCTGGTGTAGCGGATCGCGGCGACGGCGTCGGTCGGCACGCTGACCCGGGGGTCGGTGCCGGAGGCCGCGGCGACGGCGGTCGCGTAGTCGGTCGCGCCCGGCTGCGCCCCGCCGACGGCGATGACCCGGACGTCGGGCGCCGCGCTGACCAGGTCCGCGACGAACGCCGGGTCGCACACGACGATCCGGGCGGCGCTGTCGCGTACGACGAGCTCGATCTCGCGGTGCACCGACGTCGGCATCACCGGAACGTATACGGCGCCGATCGCGAGACAGGCGAGCTGCAGCTCGACGAGCTCGAGCGAGTTGGCCAGCACGCTCACCACCGGGGTGCCCGGCGTCGCGCCGTGCGAGATGAGCATGTTCGACACCCGGTGGACCCGTTCGAGCAGTTGGGACCACGTGTGGCCGCGGTCGCCGAACGTGACCGCGGGCCGGTCGGGGCGAACCCGTGCGTTCTGCTCGAGGCAGTTGGCGATGAACATGTGTCCCTCCAGGGAGTACCGGGGAATGGGGTCGGGGCCGGCCCTCGGACGGAACCGACGAACCGAGCCGCCAAAAACATTGCAGTAACAACGTTGTAGTAGCAATGATAATCTCCGGCACGTTCGAAGACCACCGAGGAGAGCTGACCGATGACGGAAACCAGCAGTGGCGAAGCAGTGGGCACGCCCCACGCGTTCACCCCGCCGCAACGGCGGAGCAAGGAGATCTCGCTGGAGGAGGCGGGCGCCCTCATCGCGCAGCGCACCCGCCTGGCCTTCGGCAACGAGCCGATGGCGCTCGTCCGGGCGGCCATCCGCGCCGGCGCGAAGGACCTCACGGTCATCCCGCCGGTCACCACGTCCCTGTCGACCGATCTGCTGATCGCCGCCGGCGCGGTCGACACCCTGTACGTCTGTTACATCGGCTTCGAGACCCTGGGCATGGCCCCGGCCTTCCGCCGCGCCGCCGAGAGCAACGCCCTGAACATCGTCGAGGCGGACGAGATCGCCGTGATCCTCGGCACCCGCACCGCGGCCGGCGGGATGCCGTTCGCCCCGGTGAAGAACATCTACGAGGCCACGGACCTGCCCCGGCTCAACCCGAACCTGAAGCGGGTCGTCGACCCCTTCACCGGCGAGGAGATGACGGCGATCCCCGCTCTGCGCAGCGAGATCTGCCTCATCCACGCCCAGGAGGCGGACGTCTACGGCAACGCCGTCTGCGTCGGCAGCAACAACCAGGAGGCGGACAAGGCGCTGGCCTCGGACTTCGTCATCGTCCAGGCCGACCGCATCGTCAGCACCGAGCGCATCAAGGAACAGCCCTACCGCACCACCCTGCCGAGCAACCTCGTGCACGCCGTCGTGCACGCCCCCTTCGGCGCGCACCCGCTCGTCTCCGGCCGCCAGTACCAGATGGACGTACCGCACGTGCGCACCTACCTGGACATGGTCAAGGCCGGCAAGGCCGCCGAGTACCTGGAGCGGTACGTCTACGGCCCCGAGAACGAGTGGGAGTACCTCGACGCCATCGGCGCCCGGAACCTGCTCGCGCTGCAGCGCAACATCTGACGCCCACGGATCGACACAGAAGGACGAAGCGCATGTCAGGAATTCCCAAGATCGCCGAGACGGGCACGGACGCGTACTCGATGCCCGAGCTCATGGCCGTCGAGATGTCCCGCAACCTCGCCTACGACAACGGCACGACCGGCGGCGTCGGCACCTCCGCCACCATCCCGATGGCCGCGGTGCGGCTGGCCACGCTCACCGTCGCCCCCGACATCGTCTGGTTCTGCGGCGCGAGCGCCGGCATCAACCCGACCTTCTCCGAGCTTCCGCTGTCGGCGCACGACCCGATCGCCTTCGTCGGCGCGGAGGCGCACGTGCCGATGATGCGGACCGTGGACATGGGGATGCAGGGCAACATCTGGAACTTCGGCTTCAACGGCGGCATCCAGGTCGACAAGCACGGCAACTGCAACATGATCGGCATCGGCCCCTACGAGAACCTGAAGGTCCGCGGCCCCGGCACCGTCGGTGTGATCTGGGCGGCGTCGATGAACCACTGCTATCTGTACTTCAACCACCACAGCAGGCGGACCCTGGTCGAGAAGGTCGACTACATCTCCTCGCCGGGCTACCTCAGTGACGGCAGCGGGCGCTCCCCGCACCTGAAGCCGACCTCCACCGGGCCGCGGCTGGTCTACACGCCGCTGTGCGTCATGGACTTCACCGAGGACACCAAGCAGCTGCGCCTGAAGTCGGTGAACCCCGGATACACCGTCCAGGACGTGCTCGACAACAGCGGCTGCGAGATCGTCGTGCCCGACGACGTGCCGGCCACCCGCCCGCCGACGGAGCTCGAACTGATGCTGCTGCGCACCCAGGTCGACCGCACGGGCACCCTGCGCACGTTCCAGGTGACGTACGGCTGATGGGCCTCGCCGTCGAACGCACCGGATCGCGCGGTCCGCTGCTGCTGCTGATCCACGGCCTGGGTGCCAACCTCGCCGTCTGGGACCCGTTCCTCGCCGCGGCGCGGTGGCCGGGCCGCACCCTCGCGGTCGACCTGCGCGGCCACGGCGAGTCGCCGAAGGACGGCCCGTTCGGGATCGGGACCATGGCGGCCGACGTCGCCGAGCTGTTGGTGGACGAGCCCGACGTGGCCGTCGTCGGGCACTCGCTCGGCGGGGCGGTCGGCGTCCTGCTGGCTTCGGGGCTGTTCGGCGTCCGGCCCGGACGCCTCGCCGTCTTCGGGGTGAAGGCCGACTGGGACCCCGAGCTCGTCCGGCGTCTGCACGGGGCCGCGGGCGCTCCCGTCCGGTACTTTCCCACGGCCGCGGAGGCGGGTTCCAGGGCGCTGGCGGTCGCCGGCCTGCGCGGCCTGGTGGGAGCCGACGCCCGCGTGGCCGTACGGGGCACCGGCACGGGGCCAAAGGGCTGGCACGCCGTCACCGCGCCCGCTGCGAACCTGGTGGCCGGCCAGAACGTCACCGCCGTGGCACGCGAGCTGACGTGCCCCTTCGCGGTCGCCCGGGGAGCGGCCGACGACATGGTCACGGCCGAGGAGGCGGCGGCGCTCGGTCCGCAGCCCCTCACCGTCGAGGGCGCCGGACACCACCCGCATGTGTCCCGTCCCGCCGGACTGTGGCGGTGCCTGGAGGGGTTCCTGCTCGGCCGGCCGGCCGGCGGCCGGCCCCCACGGTGACCGACACCACGGTGACCGGACACCACGAACCGCCCCCGGGAACGACACACGTTCCCGGGGGCGGTTCGCGCTGTGCCGGCCGGCCGGCTTGCCGTCAGTCGAGCGGGAGGAACACCTCTTCCAGCGGCGGCACCGCGGCGAGCGCGCCCTCGGCCACGAGGGCCTCGGCGAAGTGCCGCAGGACCGTCCGGTTGTTCTTCAGCCCGTAACTCCAGAAGTCCGGGCCGAACACGGCGTCGATCTCGTCGAGATCGTCGTGGAGCCAGGGCAGCATGGTCGACAGCGCGCCCGTCGAACGGTGCTGCTGGAGAGCGATGTCACGCGCGTGGAGACAGGCGTCGAACACGAGCCGGGGCAGGTCGGGCCGCTGCTCGACCAGGCTCGAACGGATGGCGAGCGCGTGCATGATCGGGAAGATGCCGGTGCGCCGGAAGTAGCGGCGCTCCTCGCCGCGGTGGTCGGGGAAGAGCCGTACCACGTCGTCGGACCAGCGGAAGGAATCGGGTACCCAGGCCCCGATCACGGCGTCGATCTCACCGCGGGCCAGCAGGTCGCTCAGCGTCGAGTCGACGACGGCTTCGACACGCACGCCGCCCGGCGGCGGGCCGCCCGCCACCTTCACGTCCGCCCCGAGGGCGTTGACGGCGCCTTCGACCCAGGTGACACCGGAGAAGTCGACGCCGTAGCCGGAACGGAGGGCGCTGCGGATCCACACCGCCGCGGACATCCCGTAGTGCTGCACTCCGATCCGCCGCCCGGCGAGATCGGCCGGCCGCCTGATCCCGGCCCGCCGGTTCACGAAGACGAACCCGTGCCGGAAGGCCCGGGACGGGAAGACCGGAACGGCCCGGAACGGGGGATCGGCGAGCGTCGCGTTCTCGAAGCACTGGCTGAGCGACATCTCGGCGACGTCGAAGGCGCTGTCCTCGACCATCCCCTTGAAGATCTCCGTGGGCCTGCGCATCGGTACGGGTCTGACGCGGTACCCCTCGATGGCGGCCTCGCCGAGGAACAGCGGAGTGATCCGGTCGTAGGGCGCGCAGGCGAAGGACAGCTCCTGATCAGGGATTCCCATGCTCTCTTCTTCATCTCGGGGGGCTGGGATCCCGGCCCCCGCAACCTATGGGCGAACCTGTTGTCTCCCGGCGGGGCGCCGCGGTGGCACCCGTACTACGGGCGATGCGCTCCGCGGCCGCGCGTACGGCACCGGCCGAGCGGTCCGCATCGAACGTGCGGCGGCGGCCCGCGACGGCGATCGCGGCGACGACGTCGTCGGCGAGGGTCCCGATGGGGGCGCCGACCGCGCAGAATCCGACCCTCCACTCGTCCCGCTCGGACGAAACGCCGTGATGACGGATCGTCAGGACCTCGCGCCGCAACCGTGCGGGATCGGTCGCGGTGAACCGGGTGACCGCCTCGAGGGTCCTGGCGGTCAGGAAGGCGTCCAGCCGCTCGTCCGGCAGTTGGGCGAGCAGCGCCTTGCCGAGTGCGGTCGCGTGCAGCGGGCGCCGCGGTGCCGGGCCGCGCGGCACGCTCGGCGCCTGGTGCGGTCCGCCGGCCAGCCGTTGCACCTGGAGGGCCGTATGGCCGTCGAGCACCCCGAGATGGACGACCGGACCCGCCGCCGCCGAGAGTTCGGACATGACGGGCAGGGCGGCGTCCCGCAGCCGCTGCGGAACCCGGACGGCGGAGCCGAGGGCGAACAGACGCATGCCGGGCGCGTACATCTCGCCCTTGCGGACCACGGCACGCTCGTGGACCAGTTGTCCCAGCAGCCGGAAGGTGGTCGCCTTCGGGATTCCGCTCGCCGCGGCGATCTCCGAGAGCCCGAGCGGGCCGCCGGCCCGTCCCAGGACGTCGAGGAGGAGGAACGCGCGACCGAGAACCGACGGCCCCCCGCGCTCGGGGGCGCCCGAAGACCCCTCCCCGTCGTCCGCGCCGGTGTCGTGCACGCCTGAACTCCCTTCTGCACCCGCGTGGCTACCGGGCGAGGGTCATGACTTCGCCGTGGGCACGCCGTCCGCGGTGCGGGGGGCGAACGGTTCCGGCTGCCCGTCCCAGACGGACGCGCCCGAGACGGGATCCCGGGAGAAGTGACGGATGAAGTCCCAGCCCAGACGGGCGAAGGTGCCGTGCGGCCAGTGCGGGCAGTTCTCGATCGCGACCAGCCGGACGCGGGGGACACCGTCGCGGGCGGTGACGTCCACGAAGTGGTGCGGGGTGTCGTCGAGCCGGAGCGTGGCCGCGGCCGCCGACGGAACGCCGATCGTGCGCTCCGCCGCGCGCTCGTCGGGGAACCGGGCCGTCTCGAGCGCGGTGCCGAGGTCCACCGCCGGGCAGTCGTTCAGGCCGAACCAGAAGTTGGCGTGGTCGACCGCCTCCTGGGCCGTCCGGTCGTGGTCGTGGCCGTTGTTCGTCTCCTCGAACTGCTCGTGGTGCACCGGGTAGGGGTGCCCGTAGTCGCACAGTCCGGCGATGTTGATCAGGGGCATGTGGAGCTGTGCGGCGCGTTCGGCGAGTTCACCGCCCGGCAGGTCCCAGATGAAGGGGTACAGGTGCGCGTTGAGCACCACCCCGGCGATCGCCTCCGGGTGGCGCAGGGCGAGGCCGACGGCGCGGAAACCCGGGAAGGAGAAGCCGGTGACGTAGGTGCGGGCGGTGTCCGAGGGCAGTTCCTCGGTGGCGCGCCGAAGTACGTGCCACAGGTCGTCCGTGGGCGGCAGCTCCCGGGGACCGTCGCCGTAGACGGGCTTGGAGAAGTCCCGGACGAAACCCGGCATCGTGGGCCCGGCCTTGGGGATGACGACGATGACCTCGTCCCGCGCGGCCTCGAAGACGTGCCCGTAGGTCTCGGCGACGAGGTCGGTCTTGCGGTTCACCTGCAGCAGCAGGGGGTAGCGCCGGTCCCTGTTCTCCGGCGCGAAGGCCGAGACGGGGACGTAGGAGTACCACGGCGCGTCGGTGTCGGCGTCGTGGAGGCGCTTCACCAGGCCCTTGCCGAAGGTCCGCCAGAAGCGCAGCACCCGCGGGTCCATGCCGTCGGTATGGTCCAGCAGGACGTTGTGCTCGAGGAAGTGCCGTCCCTGCCGGGAGTTGATGTACCGGTCGACGTCGAAGGTGTGGTCGCCCATGGCTTCGAGCGTCAGGCGCAGCGTGTCGCGTTCCCCGGCGAGTCCGGGGAGCCGCTCGTCGAAGCGCCGGGTGTACGAGGTGTCAGAGGTCATGGCGTGGTCGTTCCTAGCTGGGGTGATCAGGCGGGGCGGGGCGGCGGCCGGTCAGGGCGCCGCCGCCGCGGACTCGGGGCCGGCGTGTACGCCGAGGAACGTCAGCAGCTCCTGCCGCAGTGCGGGGTCGGTGAAGAAGTACGCCTCCCCGTGTCCCGCCTCGGCCAGCACGCAGCGCGACGGCACCGCGTGTTCCTCCAGGCGCCGGGCGAGGGCCTCGGCTCCCTGCGAGCCGGAGACGGCGTCGTACCGTCCGGCGAACAGCAGGGTCGGCGGGGAGGCCGGTCCGGCGGCCCGGTACGGGCTGGCGCTCGCCGCCAGGGCCTCCGCCTCGGCGAGGTCGGGCTCGACGCCGAGGAGACGCCCCTCGGGGGTCGGTGCCCGCACGAGCTCCCGCAGGATGCTGTCCGGCGGGAACCCGCGCACCTCGGCGCCCGCCGCCACGCGGCTGCGGCGCTCTTCGAGGGCGGTCCTGAGGTCGGTGACGCCGTAGTAGCTGACGACGGCCCGTACGGGCAGGCGCGGTCGCCCCCGCTCGTCGGTGGCGTAGGCCGCGAGCAGGGCGAGATGGCCGCCGGCGCTGTCGCCCATGAGGACGATGCGGGACGGGTCGAGTCCGAGGTCCGGCGCGGACCGGGTCAGCCGGTCGAGCGAGGCGATCACGTCGTCGAGCGGTGCCGGGAACGTCGCCTCACCGCTGAGCCGGTAGTTGACCGCCGCCACCGCCCATCCGTTCCCCAGCAGGAGTTCGGCCAGCGCGGGCAGCCCGCCCTCTTCGCGGAGCCACGACTTGTCGCCGGTCATCCATCCGCCACCGTGCACGTAGACCACCAGGGGCAGCGGGCCGGCGGCGTCGGAGGGGAGGTGGAGATCGAACCGGTGGGCGGGAAGGGGGCCGTAGGGGAGATCGGTCTGCATGTGCGGTGACGTCACTTTCGTGGGTGGTTTCCGGTGTGGTTCCGAGCCTGACCACCGCCTGCGCCGATCGCCGGCAGTGCGGGGGGCGACCGCGGGGATCAGGGAGCCCGGGAGGCCGCCGGCGAGGTTCGTCGGACCGAGGTCCTTCGCCGGGGCGCGGGAACCGGGCAGCGGCCGGGTCACGAGCGCCAGGTCGACGGCGAGGTGGACGCCCAGCCCGATGCCGGCGACGCCGAGGGCGACGAGCAGGGCGGAGAAGGCCGTCGCCCGCGTGACGGCGAGCAGGCCGGCCGCGAAGACGAGCGCGGCCACGACCACGAACGGCTTGCGGCGGCCGGTCCGGTCGCGGACGCCGGACGCGAAGGGGGCGGTCACCAGGGACGTCCCGTTGCCCACCAGCCGGGCCGGGAAGCGGAGGAACCGGCCGGCCCACGCGAGGGCCGGGCCGGGGTGCGCCACCGGGCCGGCCCAGAAGGTGCTCGCGATCGGCCTGACGTCCAGCGGCGGGCGCTCGTGCGCCAGGACCGGCCGTCGCCCGGCTGGATCCCGGGGCGGGCGCGGCGATGTTCTTCCTGCCGGCCGCGGTCGGTGTCGCGGCCGTGGGAAGACGGCGAGCAGGCTCGGACCGGGGCCGGCACCGACGCGTGCGGACGGCACACCGCGCCGGTCCGGCGCGTGCCGGTCGGCGACGACCGCGGTCAGCGCCGCCGAGGGCAGCGGCCAGGCACGACGACGCCCGAGCCGGCCCGGCAGCTCTCGAGTCGTCTTCTCCATGGCGTGCACCTTCGCGTTGCGTGAGCAGACCGGTGAGGCCCTGACTCACCGCTGGCAACGAAGCTACGGCCGCAGATAGTGACGTTCAACGACGGTTTTTCAACGGATTATGTTTTTATCACTCCGCGAGTCGGCAGGAGGCGGACAGACAGACAGGCGTGGGAACACCGTGCCGGTGTTC
>NZ_JBEXLP010000086.1:0-30414 GCF_040610035.1 Streptomyces sp. NPDC004542 | reverse complement strand
GAGTACGTCCAGTACGCGGGCGATGCTCCGCCTTGCGAGGCACCGCACCGGACGCCGCGAGCTTCCCGGCAAACCTTTCCGGCCACAGCACTAGCTAGCCGGCCGTTCCGCCGGGGGCCGTGGACCGGGTGGTCCGGTCGAGCACGAGGTACAGGGCGGTCAGCAGTACCGTGCCCAGGCACCAGCTGGCCACCACGTCCAGCGGCCAGTGCCAGCCCCGGCGGACCAGGCCGTAGGAGACGCCGAGGACGAGGGCCGCGCAGACGCCGACGAGGGCCCGGCGGGCGGCGGGGGAGCCGAGCCAGGATCTGAGGAGCAGGGTCGCGGAGCCGTACGCGATGGCCGCCGTCGCCGTATGGCCGGAAGGGTAGTAGCCGACTCCCGGTGGCACCACGGACGTCCCGCCCCGCGCCGTCCAGTCCTTCAGCGGGATGACGATCGCCGGGACCAGCGCCATGAGGACGGCCGCGGCGAGGGGTGGCAGCCACCACCGGTCCATACCGCCGGCGCGCCCCCGCCAGGCCGCGTACACCACGGCCACGACGAGCACCGGCACGGCGACCTGCACGTTGCCCAGGTCGGCGAGGAGCGCGGAGAAGCGGTCGGGGTGGACGAGGACCCCGCTGAGGCTCTCGTCCACCCCGAGCAGCGGGCCGTGGGCCAGCACCTGCCAGGTGATGAGCGCGAAGAGGGCCACGGGAAGGCCGAACAGGAGGGGCATGGGGGACAGCCTGCCAGCCTGCCGTCCCGGACGGGCCGCGTCAGCGCGGAGCGCCGGAGGAGAAGGAGGCCGACCGCCCCGGAACAGGGGGGGTGGTTCCGGAGCGGCCGTCCGGACCGGAACGCCGCGCGCCCCGGGGGGTTTGGGGCGAGCGACCGTCCGATCGGTGAGGAGATCCGGAGCCGGAGGCCCCGGTTGTGTGCGCGAGGGCACGGCCAGGTCGAAGCTGGGGAGGCCTCGGCCTGTGACCGCCCACAGTCCCCTGTGGGCGGGGTGTATCTCTCATCTGGGGAGAACCTACGGCAGCCGGTGGCGCCAGGACAGGTGGAATCCCATCCCGCCATCCACCTCGCACACGTTCTTCACACGGCCTGCCGCAGCTGTACCTCCGCTGTCCGGCACAGGTCCGGACCAGTGGCTCCGCCGGCTCAGATCCGCGCGAAGGCCTGCTCGATGATGTCGAGGCCCTCGTTCAGCAGGTCCTCGCCGATGACCAGCGGGGGGAGGAAGCGGAGCACGTTGCCGTAGGTGCCACAGGTCAGGACGAGCAGTCCCTCCTGGTGGCAGGCCTTGGCGAGCGCGGCGGTCGCCTCCGGGTTCGGCTCCTTGGTGGCGCGGTCCTTGACCAGTTCGACCGCGATCATCGCGCCGCGGCCACGGACGTCACCGATGACGTCGAACTTGTCGGCCATGGCGGTCAGGCGGCCCTTCATGATCGCCTCGATGTTCTTCGCCCTGGCGTTGAGGTCGAACTCCTTCATCGTCTCGATGGCGCCGAGCGCACCGGCGCAGGCGACCGGGTTGCCGCCGTAGGTGCCGCCCAGGCCGCCCGCGTGCGCGGCGTCCATGATCTCGGCACGACCGGTGACGGCGGCGAGCGGCAGGCCGCCCGCGATGCCCTTGGCGGTGGTGATCAGGTCGGGGACGATGCCCTCGTCCTCGCAGGCGAACCACTGGCCCGTGCGGCAGAAACCGGACTGGATCTCGTCGGCGACGAACACGATGCCGTTGTCCGAGGCGAACTCGCGCAGCGCGGGCAGGAAGCCCTTGGCCGGCTCGATGAAGCCGCCCTCGCCGAGCACCGGCTCGATGATGATCGCGGCCACGTTGTCCGGGCCGACCTGCTTGGTGATCTGGTCGATGGCCTGCGCCGCGGCCTCGGGCCCGCAGTTCTCCGGGCCGGTCGGCCAGCGGTAGGCGTACGCCAGCGGCATCCGGTAGACCTCGGGCGCGAACGGGCCGAAGCCGTGCTTGTACGGCATGTTCTTCGCCGTCAGCGCCATCGTCAGGTTGGTACGGCCGTGGTAGCCGTGGTCGAACACGACGACCGCCTGGCGCCGGGTGTACGCACGGGCGATCTTGACGGCGTTCTCGACGGCCTCGGCCCCGGAGTTGAACAGGGCCGACTTCTTGGCGTGGTCACCCGGCGTGAGCTCGGCGAGGGCCTCGGCCACCGCCACGTAGCCCTCGTAGGGAGTGACCATGAAACAGGTGTGGGTGAAGTCGGCGAGCTGGGCGGAGGCCCGGCGTACGACGGCCTCGGCGGACGCGCCGACGCTCGTCACCGCGATGCCGGAACCGAAGTCGATCAGACGGTTGCCGTCGACGTCCTCGATGATCCCGCCACCCGCGCGCGTGGTGAACACGGGCAGCACGGAGCCCACGCCCTGCGCGACCACGGCGGTACGGCGGGCCTGCAGCTCCTGCGACTTCGGACCGGGGATGGCGGTGACGACGCGGCGCTCCTGCGGAAGTGCGCTCATGGGGGGCTCCTGGTGGTTCTGCGGCCTTGACGACTCTTTCCTGCTCTGTCACGCAGGCTAGGCCGGTGGCAGGGGAGCGGGCATGCTCCATGTGGGCGTTGTCGGGGCGTGCTGTTGTCCGTGGTGGACATGGCGGCCGGGTCCGCCCGCGAGGCGGCCCGGGAACACCCGTCCGTTCTCCCGGCCCCTCTCGGCCGTGTAAACGGTGAACTCCCCAGGAAGGGGCGTTAGATTGACTCGCTGATGGTGGACGGAACGGCTGGTCAGGGGGCAGGGGAGATGGACAGCGACGGGACGCGGGACGCCCGGGGTACGCATGCGAATCCTGTACCGCGTCCGGCGGGACCGCACGACGTCCCCGCGGTGCCGCCGCGGCCCGCGGCGCCGCCGGGGGTGCCGCCGGTGCCCGACGGCTCGCCGTTCCTGGCCTGGCTGCGGGCGCCCCGGCCGGAGGCGGCGCCGGGGGTGTGGCGGTTCGGGTACCGGCCCCGGCCGGAGGAGGAACCCGAGCGGATCCCCACGCGGCAGCTGCTGAGCGGCGCGCTGATCGCGTTCCTGGTGGGCTGGCTCGTCTGGTCGCTGCTGTGGAACGGCTACCTCGGCGGCTGGTGGGTGCTGCCGCTGGAACTGTTCACCCCCGAGTCCTGGCGCCAGGGCAACGACCGGGTCGGCAACGCCGTCCTCTGGTACAGCTACTACGTCGTGATCGCCGTCGCGATCATGCTCGTCGTGGGCCGGCTCGGCCGCTGGGGCGAGGTGTGGCGCCGCTTCGGCCCGCCCGCCTGGCGCCCCGTCACCGCGATCGCGGAACCGCCCCCCGCACCGGAGCAGGACCCCGCCGAATGGCCCCAGCTGCGGGCCGCCGGGGCCGGTGACGCCGCCGAGCGGCTCGCCGCCGAGGCGCGGGCCGGGCTCATGCGGGACGTGGACCACGCCCGGATCAGCCGTGCCTGGCAGGGCGTCCACAGCGGACGGCACAGCCTCGCCACCTTCCGCGACGCCGTGGTGAAGCACGGTGCCGCCGCCTGCCCGCACCCCTCGGGCGCCCGCGACCTGCCCACCCGGCTGGCCCGGCACGACCTCGTGACCGGGCAGGTACGCCTGGGCACCACGGCCGACGACCCGCGCAACCCGTACCACTACCGCGGCGCCGGCCTCGCCCTCGGCCCCGACCTGCTCGGCACCTCGCTGCTCGCGGTCGGCCCGGCCGGGTCCGGCAAGACCGGCGGCATCGTGCGGCCGCTCGCCGAGTCGCTGTGCCTGCACGCGCTGGCCGGCCGGGCCTCGGTCGTGGTGGTCGGCGCGGCGGGCGCCGGGATCGGCCCGGCCGACGCCTACGACGTCGTCGTACGCATCGCGCACCCCGACTCGGTGTACGACCTCGACCTGTACGGCGGCACCACCGACCCCGACGAGGCCGCCGCCGTACTGGCCGAAGCCCTGGTCGGCGACCTCGCCGACCCGCACCCCGGCAGCGACAGCCGCCGCTCCACCACCGTCCTCGCCCAGCTGCTCGGCCCGTTCCGGGCGGTCCACGACCGCTTCCCCTCGGTACCGGAGCTGCGGCAGCTCCTCGACGGCGCGCCCGGCGCGCTGGCCGCCCTGCGCAAGGCGCTGCACGACACCGGGCACGACTCGCTGATCAGGGAACTGGACGCGCGGGAACGGCAGATGGCCCACCCGGGGGACGTCGGCACCGTCCTCGCCGACCGTCTCGCACTGCTCGACCGGCCCGCCTTCGCCGGGTTCTTCGACACCTCGGGGCAGTCGCGGCCGTTCTCCCTCAAGGCCCTCGACCACCCGGTGCGGGTCCGCATCGACCTGCCCGAGCGCGGGCACGCGGACGCCTCACGGATCCTGGCCCGGCTCGTGCTCGCCCAGTTCACGGCGAGCGTCGTGGTACGGGAGGACCGCTCGCTGTTCGCCTGTCTGCTCCTCGACGACGCGACCGGCGTGGTCACCCCGGAGGCGGTCCGCGGAATCCAGCGGCTGCGGTCCGTCAACGCCGGGGTCGTGGTCACCCTGCGCACCCTCGACGACGTGCCCCGGCCGCTGCGCGGCCCGCTGCTCGGCGCCACCGGCTGCCGGATGGCGCTGTCCGGGCTGACCCCCTGGGACGGCCAGGACTTCGCCGAGGTGTGGGGCAAGGAGTGGACCGAGACCCGGGACGTCACCGACCGGCAGATCATCGCCGAGACCCCGGCCGGCAAGGCCGTGCACGTACTGCGCCGGGTGATCACCGGCAAGGCTCCGACCGCCCGGGCCGTGACGGTGCGCCAGGTGGAGCGGGAGCGGTGGTCCGCGTCCGAGCTGGCGCACGCCGTGCCCCCGGGGCACGCGGTGCTGTCGCTGACCACGGTGAAGGGCGAGCACGCCCCGCCGTTGCTGGTGGACCTGCGTGGTTGAGGTGCGTACACAAGGTCGGCGGGTGACCGTACGGTGAGGCAGAATCGGCATAGGCCGTTCATACGTCCCGGCCAAAAGATCACCAGGATCATCCGATCTCCCCAGACCTGAAGGCGCCATGCCCCCGACGCTCGCCTCGCTCGTCCACCACTCCGCGCTGCGACTCACCGTGCGCGCGGGCGAGGACCGCCTCGACGTGCCCGTCCGCTGGGCCCACGTCAGCGAGCTCGCCGACCCCGTGCCGTACATGGAGGGCGGGGAACTGCTGCTGATCACCGCGCTCAAGCTGGACGCCGAGGACCCGGAGGCGATGCGGCGGTACGTGAAGCGGCTGGCCGGCGCCGGGGTCGTCGGGCTCGGCTTCGCCGTCGGGGTCAACTACGACGAGATCCCCACGGCCCTCGTCGACGCCGCCGAGCAGGAAGGGCTGCCGCTGCTGGAGGTGCCCCGCCGCACCCCCTTCCTCGCCATCAGCAAGGCGGTGTCCGCCGCCATCGCCGCCGACCAGTACCGGGCGGTGACCGCCGGGTTCGCCGCCCAGCGGGAACTCACGCGGCAGGCGCTCTCCGCGGGCCCCGAGGGACTGCTCGGCGCGCTCGCCGCGCAGGTCGACGGCTGGGCCGCGCTGTACGACGCCTCGGGCGCCGTCGTCGCCACCGCGCCGGAGTGGGCCGGGCGGCGGGCCACCCGGCTCACCGCGGACGTGGAGCGGCTGCGGGACCGGCCCGCGCCCGCCTCGTCGGTGGTCGGCCTGCCGGACCACGAGGACCGGGTCGAGCTGCACACCCTCGGTACCGGGCGGCGGCCGCGCGCGGCGCTCGCCGTGGGCACCGCCGCCTCCCTCGGCACGGCCGAGCGGTACGCCGTGCACTCCGCCATCGCCCTGCTCACCCTCACCACCGAGCGTTCCCGGTCGCTGCACGCGGCCGAGCAGCGGGTCGGCGCGGCCGTGCTGCGCATGCTGCTCGCCGGGGAGCCGGACCACGCCCGGGCCGTCGCCGGAGACCTGTACGGCGGACTCCTCGACGCGCCCTTCCGGATGATCGTCGCCTGCCGGCTCGCCGCCGCCGACGCGGGCCGGGACCCGCTGGACGGGCTGGCCGAGACGATGGAGTCCGCCGCCGCCCGTTCCGGGGAGGCCGTGCTGGTCGTCCCGGAGGGCGAGCGGCTGGTGGTGCTCGCCGCGGACGGCGGTGCCGCGGCGGCCGCCTGCGCGGAGCACGCGGCCGCGCTGGAGACCGCGCGGACCGGGCCGGAGCAGGGCTGCGCCGACGAGGGCGAGCTGGTGGTGGGACTGTCCGCCCCCGCCGGGCCGATCGCCGCCGCGGCCGCCTACAAGCAGGCCGAGCAGGCACTGTCCGTCGCCCGCCGGCGGGGCCGCGTCCTGGTGGAGCACGAGCGGCTGGCGGCCGGATCGGTGCTGCCGCTGCTGGCCGACGACGCGGTGAAGGCCTTCGCGGACGGCCTGCTGCGCCCGCTGTACGAGCACGACGCGACGGGCCGCGGCGACCTGGTCGCCTCCCTGCGGGCCTGGCTCTCCCGGCACGGCCAGTGGGACGCGGCGGCGGCCGACCTCGGGGTCCACCGCCACACGCTGCGCTACCGGATGCGGCGGGTCGAGGAGATCCTCGGCCGATCCCTGGACGACCCCGACGTCCGCATGGAGCTGTGGCTGGCCCTGAAGGCGACATCGGCGGAGTGACACCGACGTCCCGGTCTGCGGGTCCGCTTCCCGCCGAGCGACCGCCGCGGCCGCCATCACTCCAAACCGGCGTACCGTCGCCCCGTACCCGTACGGCTCGGACAAACGCTCCCCAGTGGCTCCCGCCCTACCGTGGACCCGAACGCCAAGGACAGCACACCCCCGAACCACGGAAGGGCCGGGATTCGCACATGACTTCCACCACCGCCTTCTGGCTCGCCGGCCGCCAGGTCACCGGCGAGGACACCTTCGACGTCACCTCCCCGTGGGACGGCCGCCTGGTCGGCAGGGTCAGCGTGCCGACGGACGCCCAGGTCGAAGAGGCCGTGGCCGCCGCCCACGCCGTACTCGAGGACTTCGCCGCCACCCCGGCCCACGTACGCGCCGCCGCCCTCGACCACGTCAGCAAGCGCCTCGCCGAGCGCACCGAGGAGATCGCCCGGCTGATCTCCGCCGAGAACGGCAAGCCCGTCAAGTGGGCCCGGGGCGAGGTCGGCCGGGCCGTCTCCGTCTTCCGGTTCGCGGCCGAGGAGGCCCGGCGGTTCAACGGCGGCGAGGCCCAGCGCCTGGACACCGACGCCGGCGGCCAGGGCCGCCTCGCGCTCACCCGCCGCTTCCCCAAGGGCGTCGTCCTCGGCATCGCGCCGTTCAACTTCCCGCTGAACCTGTGCGCCCACAAGGTGGCCCCCGCCATCGCGGCGGGTGCGCCGATCATCCTCAAGCCGGCCCCCGCCACCCCGCTCTCCGGCCTGATCATCGGTGACCTGCTCGCCGAGACCGACCTGCCGGCCGGTTCCTGGAGCATCCTCCCGGTCTCCAACGACCGCATGCCCGCCCTCGTCCAGGACGAGCGGCTGCCGGTGATCTCCTTCACCGGCTCCGAGAAGGTCGGCTACGCGATCATGGACTCGGTGCCGCGCAAGCACTGCACCCTGGAACTCGGCGGCAACGGCGCCGCGGTCGTCCTCGGCGACTGGGCCTCCGACGCGGACCTCGACCGGGCCGCCACCCGCATCGCCACCTTCTCCAACTACCAGGGCGGCCAGTCCTGCATCTCCGTGCAGCGCGTGATCGTCGACGCGTCCGTCCACGACCGCCTGCTGCCGCGCATCGTCGCCGCCGTCGAGGCGCAGGTCACCGGCGACCCCTCCGACGACAAGACCGATGTCGGCCCGCTGGTCAGCGAGGACGCGGCCAAGCGCGTGGAGTCGTGGGTGAAGGAAGCGGTCGAGGCCGGGGCCACCCTTCTCACCGGCGGTGACCGCGACGGCGCCTCCTACGCGCCGACCGTGCTCACCGACGTACCGGACGACGTGACCCTCTCCTGCGAGGAGGTCTTCGGACCCGTCCTCACCGTGCGGAAGGTGAACGGGGAGGCCGAGGCCTTCGCCGCCGTCAACGACTCCAAGTACGGCCTCCAGGCGGGCGTGTTCACGCACGACCTGCAGACCGCCTTCCGGGCCCACCGCGCCCTCGAGGTCGGCGGCGTGGTCGTCGGAGACGTCCCGTCCTACCGCGCCGACCAGATGCCCTACGGCGGCGTCAAGCAGTCCGGCGTGGGCCGCGAGGGCGTGAAGTTCGCGATGGACGACTACACCTACGAGCGGGTGCTGGTCCTCACCGGGCTCGCCCTCTAGGGCCGTGAGCGCCCCGAAGGGGCCCGGCACCGATGGTCGTCGGTGCCGGGCCCCTTCTCTGCGCCGGCCTCGTCCGGACCCTCAACCGGAGAAGCCGACGTGCGCGAGCCGCACCGGGCCGCGCAGCCTGAGGTGTACGTCGTGCACGCCCTCGGCGACGATCCCGGCGCCGAGCGCGATGTAGTCGTACGGGCCGGACGTCGCCTCCTCGAGGGTGAGGACCGCCAGCGCCGGGCCGCCGTCCAGCGACAGCTCGACCGCGCCCCCGCCCGCCACCTCGGCCGTCACCTCCGTCACGCCGTCGCCGAAGTCGCAGTCGCGGTAGACGAGTTCACCCGTGCCGCCGTCCACGGGCGTCACCGCGTCACCCGACACCTTCGTACGGTCCACCAGAGCGACGCCGGACTGCTCGTCGAAGTCGGCCGCCTCCAGGCCGCGCCGGAGCACCGCGCGCGGTGCGGCCTGCTCGCCGTCGAGGAGCACGGTCGTGCGCAGCCGGACGTCCGCGCTGGAGGCACCGGCCAGCAGGTCGTACGGACCCTGCTCCATACGCCACCGGCCCTGCGCCACGTCCCAGAACTCGAACGCGGTGAGCGGCACCTCGAAGCTCAGCTCCGCCCCCTCGCCCGGCGCCAGGGTGACCCGGCGGTGGGCGAGCAGTTCCCGGCGCGGACGGACGGCGGACGGCTCCACCGCCCGCGTGTACAGCTGCGCCACCTCGTCGGCCGTGACGTCGCCGGTGTTGGTGACCGTGAACGACACGTGCACCGCGTCGTCCGCCACCCGGACCGCCAGGCCGGCGTAGCCGAAGGACGAGTACGACAGGCCGTGGCCGAAGGGGAAGAGGGGCGTTCCCTCGTAGTACAGGTACGTCTGGCGGGCGCCGACGACGTCGTAGTCGAGCAGGTCGGGCAGGTCGGCGTCGGCCGCGTACCAGGTCTGCGGGAGACGGCCCGCGGGGGAGACGTCACCGGCCAGGACCCGGGCCAGGGCGGTGCCGGCCGCCTGTCCGCCGTGCGCGGTCCACAGCACGGCGGGCAGCTGCGTGGCGTCCACCGCGTACGGGTACGCCGAGACCAGCACCAGCACCGTGCCGGGGTTCGCGGCGCGGGCGGCGCGCAGCAGCCGCTCCTGCTGGGCGGGCAGGTCCAGGGTCGTACGGTCCTCGGTCTCGCGGCCGTTGATGTGCGGGTCGTTGCCCGCCACCACCACGACCACGTCGGCCTCGGCGGCCACCCGGGCCACCGCGTCCTCGCCCCGTTCGGCGAAGACGACCTCGAAGACCTCGCCACCCGCCCCGTCCCGCCCGTCCTCCCCGTCATGGCCGGCAACCTTCACGCCGTCGGCGGCGACACAGACCGGGCGACCCGTGCCGATGTGCGTCAGGAGGTGACCGTTCGGGTGTGGTTCCAGGCGGAACGTCTCCTGGACGACCCAGCCGCCCGGCTGGTCGGCGGAGGCACGGACGCGGCCGTCCTCGGCGACCGACAGATAGCGGCCGTCGGGCGCGCGCAGCGTCAGCACACCGTCGCCCCAGTCGACGAGCGCGAACTCGGTGCCGGTGGCGTCGGTGGTGAGCGGGGGCAGGTCGGTGCGGCCGGCGAGCAGGGCCGGGTCCAGGGCGCCCTCGGCGCCGCGCGCCTCCGCGGGGGCCTCGGGGGCGGGCGGCACGTGCAGGAACGTACCGGCGGCGGTCTTGAACAGGACCCGGTCCACGCCCTCGGCGAACTCCACCCGCTCCGTGCCGAACCGCTCGTACAGGCCCTCCAGAGGGGTGGACCGGTGCAGGAGCGTGCCGCTGTACCAGTCCAGCTTGCACTCGTCGGCGAGCAGACCGACCACGGCGACGCGGGTGTCCGGGGCGAGCGGCAGCAGGCCGTCGTTCTTGAGCAGCACCACCGCCTGCTCGGCCGTCTCCTGGGCGAGCGCGCGGTGGGCCGGGGTGTCGAACTCGCCCGCGCCCAGGTGCGGGTCGTGCTCCGGGTCGAACTCGCCGAGCCGGAAGCGGACGGACAGCTGGCGGCGGACGGCGGTGTCGATGTCGGACTCCGTCAGCAGACCCCGGTCGAGGGCGCCGCGCACCCGCGCGACGATCTGCGAGCTGTCCGTGCCGTGGTCGGTGAAGCTGTCGACGCCGGCCAGCAGGGCGGCGGCGGTGGCCTCCTCGTGGGTGTCGAAGTAGTGCTCGAAGTCCACCAGGTTGGAGGGCGCGCCCGCGTCCGAGCAGACCAGGAGGTCCTCGCCGGTCCAGGTGCGCAGGTGCTCGCGCAGGTACGGGGAGAGGTGGTTGGGGCGGCCGTTGACCAGGTTGTAGGCGGGCATCACCCCGGCCACGGCGCCCGCCTCCACGGTCTCCTTGAAGGCCCGCAGGTCGTACTCGTGCAGCACGCGCGGGCGGACCGAGGCCGACGAGGTGGCCCGGTCGGTCTCGTTGTTGTGGGCGAGCCAGTGCTTGAGGACCGGCGCGGTGCGCCAGTACGTCGGATGATCCCCGCGCAGACCGCGCGTGTACGCCGTGGCGATCGCCGAGGTCAGCTTCGGGTCCTCGGAGTAGCCCTCCTCGTTGCGTCCCCACAGCGGATGCCGGAGCAGGTTGACGGTCGGCGACCAGACGTTGAGGCCGACCCGCTCGTCGCGGGCGCGCATCGCCCGCACCTCCTTGGACACCGCCTCGCCGACCCGGCGGACCAGGTCCGGGTTCCAGGTCGCGCCCAGGCCGACCGCCTGCGGGAACACCGTCGCCGGGCCCATCCAGGCCACCCCGTGCAGCGCCTCCTGCCCGGTGCGGAACGCGCCCACGCCGAGCCGCTCCACCGCGGGCGCGAACTGGTGCAGGAAGGCGACCTTCTCGTCCAGCGTGAGCCGCGCCAACAGGTCGTCGATGCGCTTCGCGAACGGCAGGTGCGGATCGCGGAAGGGCGGTGTGGACGGCGTCGGTACGGTCACGAGCGGTTCTCCCTGCAATGGAGTGGTGCGGCGCTTTCGAAGCGCTTCGATGCTCATTCGACTCACGGGTGGGTGTCAAGACTCCTCGGCGCAACAACTCGGACTTCTCACCGACATTTGAAGCCACTCGCGCGGGCCGGGCGGGCCCTGGGACGCCTCGGAGGAATCTTGGAATCGACCCTTGTGCGCCCCCAGGTGTTCACTTAACCTCGCAGCAACATCGAAGCGCTTCGACGACGTGCATCCGATTTTCCGCGGAGCCCGCGAACCGCTTCAGCTCAGCCAAGTTCCACTCGAGACACCGCAGCCGACGGCCGCCCGCCGGGTGTCCTGGTGTGCCATGAAGGGTTGACGCAATGACGCCGAACGCCGCCTCCCCCTCGTCCGGACCGAGCCGGAGAAGCTTCCTCGCCTCCACGGCGGTCGCCAGCGCGGCAGTGGCCGGCGGGATGCCGCTGCTCGCCGCCTGCGGCGGTTCGGACAGCGGTTCCCGGGACGGCACGACCTCGGGCAAGAAGGCCGAGAAGCTGCTGCCCGCCTACGTGGCCAGCAACGTCGTGACGCCCGACATCCCCAGCAAGAACGGTTCCGCGGCCGGCTTCACCGGCAAGCTGGACCTGTCCACGCTGAAGACCTCGGTGCCGAAGAAGCTCGGCAAGGGCGGCAAGGTCACCGTCATGGCGCCGTTCTGGGGTCCCCCGCCGAAGCAGGACAACCCCTACTATAAGGCGATGAACGACCTCATCGGCGCCGACGTCGTCTGGCAGAACCAGGACGGCAACACCTACGACCAGAAGCTCGGCGCGGTCCTCGCCTCCAGCGACGTACCGGACGTGGTGGTCGTCCCCGGCTGGAACATGACCGGCAAGATACCCAGCGCCATCATCGGCAAGTTCGCCGACCTCGGCCCCTACCTGTCCGGCGACAAGGTCAAGGAGTACCCGAACCTCGCGGCGATCCCCACGGACGCCTGGCGCCGCTCGATCTTCGGCGGCAAGCTGCGCGGCCTGCCGATGCCGGCCCCCAACGTCCCGAACATCGTGCCCTTCTACCGCAAGGACATCTTCGACAAGGAGGGTTACGACATCCCCCGGTCCGGGGACGACTTCCTGGCGCTGGCGAAGGAGATCACCAACGCCAAGGCCAAGCGGTGGGCCTGCCTGGACATGAAGTGGACCGCCTTCAACATCTTCGGCGTGTTCTCCGGCGAGGAGAAGTCGCTCGGCTGGAACCAGGTCGACGGCAAGCTGGTCTACCGCATCGAGACCGATGAGTACCTCGAGGCGCTGGAGTGGACCCGCAAGCTCTTCGCCGCCGGTGTCTGCCACCCCGACGCCATGCTGGGCAAGGGCGCGGTCAACGACCCGGCCCCGAAGTTCGCGGCCGGTGAGTTCCTGATCTACAACAACGACATGTCCCACTGGTACGTCCAGACCAGCAACCAGGCCGCCCAGAACCCGGACTTCAAGATCTGGGGCATGGACATCTTCGGTCACGACGGCGGCGATCCCACCCTGTGGGCCAAGAACCCGGCCGGCATCTTCGCCTTCGTCAGCAAGAACGCCTCGGAGTCCGTGATCCGCGACGTGCTGGCGGTCGCCAACGTCACGGCCGCGCCGTACGGCACCAAGGAGTACATCCTCACCAACTACGGCGTCCAGGGAACCGACTTCACGGTGAAGAAGGGCGCGCCCGTGAAGACCACGCAGGGCAACAACGAGGTCAACAACACCTACCTCTTCGTCGCCAGCCCCGCCCCCAACCTCGCCCACCCCGACTTCCCCGAGGTCGCCAAGGCCCAGGTGGAGTGGCAGCAGCGGATGGGCGCCTTCACCAAGAAGTCCGCCTTCTACGGCATGCAGATCACCGAGCCCGGCCGCTACACCAACCTCTCCAACGACTTCGAGCAGCTGGAGGACGACGTCGTCCGCGGCCGCAAGAAGATCAGCGACGTGCAGCAGGCCGTCGCGGACTGGAAGAGCAAGGGCGGTGACCGGCTCCGCGACTGGTACCGGAAGATCCTCGACGAGAACGGTTCGGCGGCGAGCTGACCGGGCGCTGAGGCAAGGAGAACGGCTGTGTCCCACAGCACGGTGCCTCGGAGCAGGTCCGAGGCCGACACGACGGAGAAGACCCCGGCGGCGTCCGGCGGCGCCACCGGGCCCGGGAACGGGCGGGACCCGGGAAGGACGAGCCTGCGGACCAGGTTCAGACGGGACCGCGTCCTGCTGCTGATGACGATGCCGGCCGTTCTCCTGGTCCTGCTCTTCAACTACGTGCCCATCCTCGGCAACATCGTCGCCTTCGAGGACTACGACCCCTACGTCAGCGACAACGGCGTCGTCTCGATGCTGCACAGTCCGTGGGTGGGCCTGGAGAACTTCCAGCGGATGTTCGAGGACTCGGCGTTCTGGAACGCCGTCTCGAACACGCTGGTGCTGTTCCTCCTCCAGCTCGTCCTGTACTTCCCGGTCCCCATCCTGCTCGCGCTGCTCATCAACAGCGTGATCAGGCCGAAGGTGCGCGCGGTCTCGCAGGCGATCCTCTACCTGCCGCACTTCTTCTCGTGGGTGCTCGTCATCGCTGTCTTCCAGCAGCTCTTCGGCGGCGCCGGAGTCCTCTCCCAGCTGCTGCGGGAGCACGGGTACGACGGGCTCAACATCATGACCGACGCGCACACCTTCAAGTTCCTGATCACCGCCCAGAGCGTGTGGAAGGACTCCGGCTGGGGGATCATCGTCTTCCTCGCCGCGCTGGCCTCGGTCCCGACCGACATGTACGAGGCCGCCGCGATGGACGGGGCCGGCCGCTGGCGCCGCATGTGGCACATCACGCTGCCCGCGCTGCGCCCCGTGGTCGCCCTGCTGCTGGTGCTGCGCGTCGGCGACGCCCTCACCGTCGGCTTCGAGCAGATCCTGCTGCAACGCGACTACGTCGGACCGGGCGCGGCGGAGGTCCTCGACACCTTCGTGTGGTGGAACGGCGTGCGCAACCAGGACTTCGGCTACGCGGCCGCCGCCGGTCTCGTCAAGGGCGTGATCAGCCTCGGCCTGGTCCTCGCCGCGAACAAGGTGGCCCATCTCATGGGCGAGCAGGGGGTGTACAAGAAGTGACCGCTGTGATCGACAAGCCCGCCCGGCCCCGCCCCTGGGCAGGACCGCCCCGGCCCGCCTGGGAGGAGGAACCCAGCAGGGCCGGCCTCGCGGGCAAGGCCATCGTCCTGACCTTCGCCTGCCTCGGCATCGTCTTCCCGCTGTGGATCGTCGTCGTCACCAGCCTCTCCTCGCGCCGGACGATCGACCGGGCGGGCGGCCTGGTGATGGTGCCCAAGGGCATCACGTTCGTGGCCTACCGGGAACTGCTCAGCGGCGGCCAGGTGACCCGGGCGACGGTGATCAGCCTCCTGATCACGCTGGTGGGCACCCTGTTCTCGATGACGGTGTCGGTCCTGTGCGCCTACGGGCTCTCCCGGACCGGCTCACTCGGCCACCGCTGGCTGCTCATGATCCTCCTGGCGACGATGTTCTTCAGTGCCGGTCTGATCCCGACCTACCTGCTGGTCCAGTCGCTGGGCCTGACGGACACCTACCTGGCCCTGATCCTCCCGAGCGCCGTCAGCGTGTTCAACATCCTGGTGCTTCGGGGCTTCTTCATGGGGATCTCCCAGGAACTCATCGACAGCGCGCGGATCGACGGGGCCGGCGACCTCAGGATCCTGTGGAAGATCGTGATGCCGCTGTCCCGGGCTGTCCTGGCGGTGATCACGCTGTTCTACGCCGTCGGGTACTGGAGCGCCTGGTTCAACGCGTCGATCTACCTGAACGACCAGGACAAGATGCCGCTGCAGAACGTCATGATCCAGCTCGTCCAGAAACAGGAGGCCCCGGTCGGCCTGGGCCAGGCCATCAGGACCGGCGAACTGTCCGGCCTCGCCGTCCAGATGGCCGTCATGGTCCTGGCCCTCCTCCCCGTCGCCGTCCTGTCCCCCTTCGTTCAGAAGCACTTCAAGAAGGGCATGCTGACCGGCGCCGTGAAGGGCTGAAGCCCGGCTGTCCGCCCCAGGGGCGGGCCGCTTCGGGCGGCTGCGGCCGAGCCGTGGCCGGCCGCGGGGTTCCCCGCGCCCCCGACGGCGCGGTCCCGCGCGTCACACGTCACCGCTGCCGAACCGACGAACCGAACCCACCTGCGAGGTCCCCATGCCCGTCCCCCCTCCGAGCCGCCGAGCCGTCCGCGCCGCGACGGCGGGCGCGACCGCCCGGACGGCCCTCCACGGGGAGCCGGTCTGATGCCCCAGCTCGCGCACGCCACCCGCGGTCGCATCCTCTTCGGCGGCGACTACAACCCCGAACAGTGGCCCGAGGAGACCTGGTACGAGGACGTCCGGCTGATGAAGGAGGCCGGCGTCAACTCCGTCACGCTCGGCGTCTTCTCCTGGGCGAAGCTGGAACCCGAGCCCGGCGCCCGGGAGTTCGGCTGGCTGGACCGGCTCATGGACCTCATGCACGAGCACGGCGTCGGCGTCGTCCTCGCCACCCCCACCTCCTCCCCGCCCCCCTGGCTGGGCCGCCTGCACCCGGACACCCTGCCCCGCGACGCCGACGGCCGCGTGGAGTGGTGGGGCGGCCGGCAGCACTTCTCGCACTCCAGCGCCACCTACCGCCGCCGTGCCGCCGCCATCACCGAGGACCTCGCCGCCCGCTACGGCACCCACCCGGCCCTCACCATGTGGCACATCAACAACGAGTACTGCACCTACGACTACGGCGACGAGGCAGCCGCCGCCTTCCGGCGCTGGCTGCGCGCGCGGTACGGCACGCTCGACGCCCTCAACACCGCCTGGGGCACCGCCTTCTGGAGCCAGGGCTACGACACCTGGGACGGCATCCTGCCCCCGCGCCACGCCCACTACCTGAACAACCCCGGCCAGGTACTGGACTTCCGCCGCTTCACCTCCGACATGCTCCTGGAGTGCTACACCGCCGAGCGCGACATCGTCCGCCGGCACAGCCCGCACATCCCGGTCACCACCAACTTCATGCCGCTGTTCTTCGGCCAGGACGCCTGGCGCTGGGCCGGGGAGGAGGACGTCGTCTCCGTCGACCTCTACCCCGACCCGCGCGACCCCCTCGGTGCCCAGCACGGCGCCTTGGTCCAGGACCTGACCCGCTCCCAGGCGGCCGGCCCCTGGATGCTGATGGAGCAGGCGGCCGGGCCGGTCAACTGGCGCGGGGTGAACCACCCCAAACCCAAGGGCCTCAACCGCCTGTGGTCCCTCCAGGCCGTCGCCCGGGGCGCGGACGCCGTCTGCTACTTCCAGTGGCGCCAGTCCCGGCAGGGCGCGGAGAAGTTCCACTCCGGGATGGTCAGCCACGCCGGCGAGCACGGCCGCACCTTCCAGGAGGTCAAACGGCTCGGCGCCGAGCTGGCCCGGATCGCCCCGCGGGTGAGCGGCCGGCCCGTCACGGCGGACGTCGCGATCCTGCACGACTGGCACGCCTGGTGGGCCGCCGTCCAGGACGGCCGCCTGTCCACCGAGGCCGACCCCCCGGCCGTCCTGCACGCCTGGCACCGCGCCCTGTGGGAGTCCCACCTCACCACCGACTTCGCCCACCCCGAGCACGACCTGTCCGCGTACGGTTGCGTCGTCGTACCGCAGCTGTACCTCCTCACCGACGCGGCGATCGACAACCTCCTCGCCTACGCGAACGACGGCGGCACCCTCGTCTGCGGCTTCCTCACCGGTGTCGCCGACCAGGACGACCGGGTGCGCCCCGGCGGCATGGACGCCCGGCTGCGCGAGCTGTTCGGGATCCGCACGCTGCACGAGTGGTGGCCGCTGGACGCGGGGGAGCGCGTCGCGTGCGAGGGCTTTTGGGGAACGCTGTGGTCGGAGGAGATCGAGGCCGCCGGCACCGTCGCCGAGACGATCAACTACCAGGGCGGCGAACTCGACGGGCTGCCCGCCGTACTGCGCAGGGGCCGGGCCTGGTACGTCTCCACGCTCCCGGAGCCGGAGGCGCTGCGCGCGCTGCTCGCCCGGATCACGGGCGAGGCCGGGATCCGCCCGGTGCTCGACGGCCTGCCGGAAGGGGTCGAGGCCGTCCGGCGCGGCGCGGTGCTGTTCCTGCTCAACCACGGTCGCGAGCCGGTGACCGTCGAGGTGCCCGGCACCCACCGTGACCTGCTCACGGGAGCCACGGTCGTCGACCGGACCACGCTCGGACGCTACGGAACGGCGGTGCTGGAACCATGACGCACGGGCTCGCCCACGGAACCTGGGAACCGCGGCCGGCCTCCCGCTGGGAGGACGGCTTCCTCAGCGGCAACGGCCACCACGGCGCCCTTGTGTTCGGCGACCCGGACGACGACCGCGTCATCGTCACCCACCACACCCTGGTCCGCCCCAACGGCGGCGAACACGCCCGCCCGCCCCGGCTGGCCGCCCGGCTGCCCGCCCTCCAGGACCGGCTGCTGGCGGGCGCCCGCACCGCCGCCGAGGACTTCACCGACGGCCGCCCGCTGCAATGGGTGCAGCCCTTCCACCCGGCCTTCCGGATCCGGCTGCGGCGGGCTCCCGGCGAACCCGCCGGCGACCGCCCCGCCTACCGCCGCTCGGTCGACTTCACCACCGGCGAGACGACGGCCACCCGCGCCGGGTGGACCAGCCGCGTCTTCGTCTCCCGCGCCGACGACCTGATCGTCCAGTCGGTCACGGCACCCGGCCGCACGCTCGACATCGGCCTGGACGCCCGGCTGCCGAACGCGCCCGCCCGCCTCGGCGTGGGCGAGGGCGCGCTCCTCACCCCCGAGGGCGCTCTGCTCACCCTGCGCGTCCGCTACCCGGACAGCGAGCGTGCCTACACCGGGATGACCCTCGTCGCGGTCACGGGCGGCACGACGACCCTCATCCCGCCCGGCGCGCGCGTCACCGACGCCGAGTCGGTGCTGCTGCTCACCCGGGTCCGGCGCCACACCGGAGAACTCGACACGGTGGCGCCGGCCCGGGAACTGCGCGACGCGTGGGGCGAGCAGTCCTACGAGAGCCTCCTCGCCCGCCACCTCGCCCTGCACCGCACCGCCTACGCACGCGTCACCCTCGACCTCGCCGCGGACCCCGCCGAACGCGCGCTGCCCGGCTCCGAACTCCTCCGACGCCCGGACAGCGCCGCCCTCCTGGAGCGGCTGTTCGCGGCCGGCCGCTACCACCTGCTGTCCTCGTCCGGCCTGAACCCGCCCCGCCTCACCGGTCTGTGGACCGGCGACTGGGACACCGCCTGGTCCGGCGCGTTCACCAACGACGCCAACCTCAACCTCCAGACCGCCTCCGCCTCGGCCGCCGCCCTCCCGGAGGTCACCGAGGCACTCGCGGGCCTCGTCCAGCGGCAGTTGCCCGACTGGCGGGAGAACGCCAGGTCCGTCTTCGGCGCCCGCGGCGCCGTCGCCCCCGCGCACAGTGACGGGGAGTCCGGGTACGCCTACCACTTCGACCGCGAGTACCCCCTGCACCTGTGGACCGCCGGCGCCGACTGGCTGCTCAAACCCCTCGCCGACCACGACGAGACCCGCGGCGAACGCGACCCGCGCACCGCCGCCGCCCTCGCCGAGACCGCCCGCTTCTACGAGGACTTCCTCACCCGCACCGACGACGACGGCCACCTCGTCGTCGTCCCCTCCTACTCACCCGAGAACCGCCCCGCCAACGCGAGCTGGGGTGCGATCAACGCGGCCATGGACCTCTCGGCGGCCCGCCACGCCCTGCGGACGGCGGCCGGCCACCACCCGGACACCCCCGACGCCGACCGCTGGCGCGCCCTCGCCGACCGGCTCCCGCCGCACCGGACCAACCGCGACGGCGCCCTCGCCGAGTGGGCCTGGCCGGGCCTGGACGACAGCTACGACCACCGCCACCTCAGCCACCTCTACGGCGTCTGGCCGCTCGACGAGATCACCCCCTACGACACCCCGCAACTGGCCGCGGCGGCGCACCGCGCCCTCGAACTGCGCGGCGCCGAGAACGACTCCGCGCACGGCCACCTCCACCACGCCCTGATAGCGGCCCGGCTCCGGGACGCCGACCGGGCCGGCCGGGCGCTCGCGAGCGTGCTGGACGGCGACTACTTCCACGCCTCCCTGATGAGCGCGCACTACCCGAACCGGCACGTCTACAACGCGGACGCCGCGCACACCCTGCCCGCCGTGCTGATCGAGACGCTGGTGCACTCCACCCCCGACCGCCTCGTCCTGCTGCCCGCGCTCCCGGCCGCGTACCCCCAGGGCCGGATCACGGGCGTCCGCACCCGGTTCGGGGCGGAGCTCGACCTCACCTGGAACCACGGCACGGCCACCGCGGTGCTGCGCCCCACCCGCAGCCACCGCGTCGAACTCAGGACTTCCTCCGGCGCACAGCCGCTCGACCTCGTCGCCGGAGAAGACCGCGTCCTCACCCTGGGGACGTGGTAACCCCGCGCACTCCCCCCACCCATGGAAGGGACACCATGGCAACTCGCACGCTGCGCAGGATCACGATGGCCGTACTGGCCCCGGCGCTGGCCCTCGGCGCCACCGTCGGCCTCGCCTCCGCCCCCGCCTCGGCCGCCGTCTGGAGCTCCTGCGACCAGTGGGGCAGCACCACGCTGAACGGCTACACCCTCTACAACGACATCTGGGGCTCCGGCGCCGGCAGCCAGTGCATCTGGGCCAACTCCGGCACCAACTGGGGCGTCAACGCCAACCACCCCGACACCGGCGGCATCAAGGCCTACCCGAACTCCAAAAAGGTGGTCAACAAGTCGATCACCTCGCTGTCCTCGCTCACCAGCAGCTACAACGTCACGGTCCCGTCGTCCGGCGCGTACAACACGTCGTACGACATCTGGGACACCGGCTACAAGTACGAGACCATGCTCTGGGTCAACAAGACCGGAGCCGTCGGTCCCCTCGGCACCTCGCAGGGCAACGTGACGCTAGGCGGCCACACCTGGACCGTCTACAAGGGCAACAACGGCTCCAACGACGTCTTCTCGTTCGTCCGCACCTCGAACTCCACCTCCGGCACGGTGAACGTCCTGCCGATCCTGAAGTGGATCAAGGACACCAAGGGGTGGTTCGGCAACGTGACCATCGGTGACGTGCAGTTCGGCTTCGAGATCACGTCCTCGTCCGGTGGCCTGAACTTCACCACCAACAGCGAGACCGTCAGCAGCAGCTGATCCGTCAGCTCCGGTCGAGCTCGGCCCGGAGGGCGTCGTAGTCCGCGAAGGCCGCCGCGACGTCCTCACGGGTCAGGCCGTACCGGGCGAGGTCGTACCGGTGCGGACGGGTGCCCTTGGGCCGGGCGGCCACCCCGGGCAGCCGGGCCGCCTCGGCGTCGGTCCACGCCGCGCCGACGGCCGCGTACAGCTCGGGGGCGCCCGCGGCCGGGTCGGCGGCGAGCAGGGAGTAGGGGACGTCGACCAGCTGCTCACCGGGGACGGCGGCGCGGGAGGCGAGCCCGCGGGCCGCGGAGCGGCTCAGCAGCTCCAGCCAGGTGGCGCCGATGCCGTGCAGGTCGACGGGGCGGGTGCTGACGGCCATGCCGTGTTCCACCAGACTGCAGAACGACGCCACGACGGTCGCCGGATCACGGTGGGTCCACACGATCGTGGCGTCCGGGAAGACGGTGCGCAGCGCGTCCAGGTTCTCCAGGTGCAGGGGCGACTTCAGCACCCAGCGCCGACGGGGGCGGCCGTACTGGAGCACCTGGTAGACCCGCTTGAGGTGGCGGTAGTCGGGCAGGAAGTCCCGTGTGCCGTGCCAGGGCAGGTACTCGGGGATCCGCGCCTGGGACAGCGGCATCACGGTGTGCGGCAGGGCGAACGTGCACTCCTCCGGGCCCTCGGGGAGCAGCCGGTGGATGTCGCGGAAGTGCGGCGCGAACAGGTCGATGCTCCCCACCAGCCGGCGCGCCGCCGTGATCGCCCGCTGCCGCTCACCGGGCTGCCGGTACAGGCCGGGCGTGAGCAGCTCCCACAGCAGCGGGCTGCGGTGCTCGCCGGACAGCGACAGCACCGCGTGGGTGAGCGTGGTGGCGGTGCGGGGCAGGCCCACCACGAACACCGGCCGCTCGACGGGCTCCTCCTCGATCTCGGGGTGCTCGGCGATCAGCCGCCGGATCCGGGCCCGGCCGGTGAGATGTCTGCCGACGTGCCCCTGCGCGGACAGCCACCCCACCGGGGTGAGGTCCTCGGCCCGGGCCCAACATCGCAGCAGGAAACGGAAGTCCTCGGTGAACCGCTCGTCGCCGTCCGCCGGCCCGGCCCCGGCCAGCAGCCGGTCGAACGCGCGGTCGGGAGTGCGGCGGGAGCGGGCGGCGGGCCTCAGCAGCAGGTTGGCCAGGGTGAGGGCGAGGGGAGCGGAGGACACGGGGGCGGGATCCTTTCGCGGGCGGACGGGGGCAGTGAACCTACCCACGTCAAATCCCGCGCGCTACAGCGGAGTTGAGACATTCCCGCCCCTCTCGCGCTACTCGGCGACCGGCAGCCGTGCCCCGTCCCGCAGGAACAGCGGGATGCGGTCCAGGGGGGCGTCCACCGTCACGGTCGTACCGCCCTCGTACGTCTCACCGGTCCACGCGTCCGTCCAGCGGGCGCCGGCCGGCAGGTACGCCGTGCGGGCGGTGGCACCCGCCGTGAGCACCGGGGCGACGAGCAGGTCACCGCCGAAGAGGTACGCGTCCTCGACCGACCAGGCCGCCTGGTCCTGAGGGAACTCCAGGAACAGCGGCCGCATCACCGGCAGGCCCTCCTCATGGGCCTCCCGCATGACCTTCAGGACGTACGGCTTCAGGCGCTCGCGCAGCCGCAGGTACTTCTCCAGGATCGCGCCGGCCTCCTCGCCGTACGACCAGACCTCGTTCGGGCCGCCGGTCATCTCCGGGCCCAGTGGCATGCCCGGGTCACGGAAGCCGTGCAGCCGCATCAGCGGGGACAGCGCGCCGAACTGGAACCAGCGGACCATCACCTCGCGGTACGCCGGGTCGTCCGGGTCGCCGCCGTGGAAGCCGCCGATGTCGGTGTTCCACCAGGGGATCCCGGAGAGCGCGGTGTTCAGGCCGGCCGCGATCTGGCGGCGCAGGGTCGGGAAGTCGGTGCCGATGTCACCGGACCACAGGGCGGCGCCGTGGCGCTGACTGCCCGCCCAGGCCGAGCGGTTGAGGGTGATCACCTCGTCCTCCCCGGCCGCCAGCAGGCCCTCGTGGAAGGTCCGGGAGTTCTCGGCCGGATAGATGTTGCCGACCTCCAGCCCGGGGCCGGCCCAGTAGCGCAGGTTCTCCGGGAAGCCCGGCTTCAGCTCGGGCTCGCACGCGTCCAGCCAGAAGGCCGTGATGCCGTACGGGTCCAGGTAGTTCTCCTTCACGCGGGACCACACGAACTGGCGGGCCTCGGGGTTGGTCGCGTCGTAGAAGGCCACCTGCACGGTGGAGGCGACCTCCTTGTCCGGCCAGTCGGCGTGCGCCATCGGCCCGTACTGCGTGCCGATGAAGTAACCGCGCTGCTCCATCAGCGAGTGGTTCTCCGACAGCGGCGACACCGACGGCCAGACCGACACCACCAGCTTGACGCCCATCTCCTCCAGCTCGCGGACCATCGCCGCCGGGTCCGGCCACTCCTTCGGGTCGAACTTCCACTCGCCCAGGTGGGTCCAGTGGAAGAAATCGCAGACGATGGCGGACAACGGCAGGCCCCGCCGCTTGTACTCCCGTGCCACGGCGAGGAGTTCGTCCTGGGTGCGGTAGCGCAGCTTGCACTGCCAGAAGCCCGCCGCCCACTGAGGGAGCATCGGCGTGCGGCCGGTCACCGCGCTGTAGCGGCGCTGGCCGTCGGCCGGGCTGCCCGCGGTGATCCAGTAGTCGATCTGGCGGGCGGAGTCCGCCACCCAGCGGGTGCCGTTGTGCGCCAGTTCCACGCGGCCGATCGCCGGGTTGTTCCACAACAGGGTGTAGCCGCGGCTGGAGGCCAGCACCGGGATGCCGACCTCGGCGTTGCGCTGCACCAGGTCCAGGACCAGGCCCTTCTGGTCGAAGCGGCCGTGCTGGTGCTGGCCGAGGCCGTACAGCTTCTCGCCCTCGTAGGCGGCGAAACGCTGCTCCAGGCGGTGGTGGCCGTTGCCGACCGCCGTGTAGAGACGGGAGCCCGGCCACCAGAAGTGGGCGCGCGCCTCGGACAGCAGCTCCGAGGAGTCGTCGGTGCGCAGGAAGCGGACCAGGCCCTCGGCGTCGACCTCCACGGTCAGCGCGCCGACCGTCAGCCGCGCCTCGCCGTCCCCGATCTTGACGGTGCTCTCGGTGACGGGCGGTGTCTCGAGCAGGGCGCCCGGCAAGGCGTCGAGCACGGGACCGCCGAGCCGGGCACGCACCCGGACCGCGTCCGGGCCCCAGGGCTCGATGCGCACCGTCTCCTGGCGGCCGCTCCACTCCAGCGCGCCGTCCCGCTCGCGGAACGTGCCGACGGTGGGGGAGGACTGCGCGAGGCTGACCTTGTGCTGCGCCGGGGCAGGCTGGTTTCGGGCAGGCTGATTCACGAGGAGTGCTCCTGGGGTGTGCAGACGGGACTGCGGACGAGGGTGCGAACGGGAGTGCGAACAGGGCTGCGAACGGAGAGGCGAGGAGGCTGCCGACGGGGAGGACGGGATCCGGGCATGGCGGTGCCCGGAAGGGGCGGCGCGTGGAACCCGCGGTGTGGGCCGCGGTGGATCAGGAACCGGCCGGCGCCGGCCCCGTGCTCGCCCGGACGGTCAGCTCCGGCGCGATCAGTACGACGTCGTCACCGCCGTGGCCGTCCAGCTTGGCCACCAGGTGCTCCACGGCGTACCGGCCCATCTCCTGGGCCGGGATGGCGACCGACGTCAGCCGCACAGAGGCCTGGACGGCGACCTGCTCCGGGCAGACCGCGACCACCGACACGTCCTCGGGCACCGCACGGCCCTGCTGGCGCAGCAGGGCGAGCAGCGGCTCGACGGCGAACTCGTTCTGCACCACGAACCCGGTGGTGCCCGGGCGTTCGTCGAGGATCCGGGCGAGCGTGACCGCCATCGCGTCGTACCCGCCCTCGCACGGCCGGTGCAGCACCCGCAGGCCCAGCTCCCGGGCGCGGGTGCGCAGGCCGTCGAGGGTGCGTTCGGCGAAGCCGGTGTGCCGTTCGTAGACCGCGGGGGCCTCGCCGATGACCGCGACGTCGCGGTGGCCCAGCTTCGCCAGGTGCTCCACGCACAGCGCGCCGGTCGCCGCGAAGTCCAGGTCCACGCAGGTCAGGCCGGTGGTGTCGGCGGGCAGGCCGATGAGGACGCAGGGCTGGCCGGCCTGGCGCAGCAGCGGCAGCCGTTCGTCCTCCAGTTCGACATCCATCAGGATCATCGCCTCGGCCAGTCCGCTGCCGGTGACCCGGCGCACCGCGTCGGGGCCCTCCTCGCCGGTGAGCAGCAGGACGTCGTAGCCGTGCGCGCGCGCGGTGGTGGCCACCGCGATGGCGATCTCCATCATCACCGGCACGTACATGTCGGTGCGCAGGGGGACCATCAGCGCGATGATGTTCGAGCGGTTGCTGGCCAGGGCGCGGGCGCCCGCGTTGGGGTGGTACCCGAGCTGCCGGATACTCTGCTCGACCCGCTGCCGAGTGGTGGCGGAGATGGACCGCTTGCCGCTGAGGACATAGCTCACCGTGCTCGCCGAGACTCCGGCGTGCTGGGCGACCTCGGCGAGGGTGACCATCCAGCTCTCCAAGCTTTGTGAAGCGCTTCGACAGTGCGCGTTGCTGACAAGGGCGACTGAGGGTGTATCGACAGTAGCTTCAGCGGGGGTGAGTGTCCATAGCCTGTCGAAGCGCTTCGACACCCTTTTCACGCGGGCGACGGGCCGACAGGCGCACACGAACCGTCCCCCGGACGGCCCACCGGCGCAAGACGCGTGACAGGAACGGCGGGGGCGGGGAAACGGGCCGTCGCGACACCCCGCGCCGGCTACGGGTCTGGGCCGAACGGACGCGGCAGGACTGGTGGCGGCGCCTCGTTTCGGGTACCAACGATCCAGTAGCACTGCTCGGTAACGAACAGTCCGCAATCATCCCTCTTCGCGGCGAGGTGAGCCTCATGTCCGCCCCCACCACCAAGAAACCCACCGTCACCGAACGCGAGGCCCGCCAGGTGGCGGAGGCCGCCCGGGAACAGGACTGGCGCAAGCCGAGCTTCGCCAAGGAGCTGTTCCTGGGCCGCTTCCGGCTCGACCTCATCCACCCGCACCCGCTCCCCGCCGACGAGGACGCACAGCGCGGCGAGGAGTTCCTCGCCAAGCTCCGCGACTTCTGCGAGACGAAGATCGACGGCGCCCGGATCGAGCGGGACGCGCGGATCCCGGACGAGGTCATCGACGGGCTCAAGGAGCTCGGCGCGTTCGGCATGAAGATCGACACCAAGTACGGCGGCCTGGGCCTGACGCAGGTCTACTACAACAAGGCCCTCGCCCTGGCCGGCTCCGCGAACCCCGCGGTCGGCGCCCTGCTGTCGGCCCACCAGTCGATCGGCGTACCGCAGCCGCTGAAGATCTTCGGCACCCAGGAGCAGAAGGACACCTTCCTGCCCCGCTGCGCCCGCACCGACATCTCCGCCTTCCTCCTCACCGAGCCGGACGTCGGTTCCGACCCCGCCCGGCTGGCCACCACGGCCGTGCCCGACGGCGACGACTACGTCCTCGACGGGGTGAAGCTCTGGACGACCAACGGAGTCGTCGCCGACCTGCTCGTGGTGATGGCGCGGGTGCCGGAGTCCGAGGGGCACAAGGGCGGGATCACCGCGTTCGTGGTCGAGGCCGCCTCGGAGGGCGTCACGGTCGAGAACCGCAACGCCTTCATGGGCCTGCGCGGCATCGAGAACGGCGTCACCCGCTTCCACCGGGTGCGCGTCCCCGCCGCCAACCGCATCGGCCCGGAGGGCGCGGGGCTGAAGATCGCCCTGACCACCCTGAACACCGGACGCCTGTCGCTGCCCGCGATGTGCGCCGGCGCGGGCAAGTGGTGCCTGAAGATCGCCCGCGAGTGGTCGGCCGCCCGCGAGCAGTGGGGCAGGCCCGTCGCGCTGCACGAGGCGGTCGGCTCCAAGATCAGCTTCATCGCGGCGACCACCTTCGCGCTGGAGGCCGTACTGGACCTGTCCAGCCAGATGGCCGACGAGGACCGCAACGACATCCGCATCGAGGCCGCCCTCGCCAAGCTGTACGGCTCCGAGATGGCCTGGCTGATGGCCGACGAACTGGTCCAGATCCGCGGCGGCCGCGGCTTCGAGACGGCCGCTTCGCTCGCGGCCCGCGGCGAGCGCGCCGTCCCCGCCGAACAGATCCTGCGCGACCTGCGCATCAACCGGATCTTCGAGGGCTCCACCGAGATCATGCACCTGCTGATCGCCCGCGAGGCCGTCGACGCCCACCTGTCGGTCGCCGGCGACCTCATCGACCCCGACAAGAGCCTGCCGGAGAAGGCGAAGGCGGGTGCCGGCGCCGGCGTCTTCTACGCCAAGTGGCTTCCCAAGCTGGTCGCGGGCCCGGGGCAGCTGCCCTCCTCGTACAGCCAGTTCAAGCACGGCGTGGACCTCTCCGGCCACCTGCGCTACGTCGAGCGGCACGCCCGCAAGCTCGCCCGCTCCACCTTCTACGCCATGTCCCGCTGGCAGGGCCGGATGGAGACCAAGCAGGGCTTCCTGGGCCGGATCGTGGACATCGGCGCCGAGCTGTTCGCGATGAGCGCCGCCTGCGTCCGGGCCGAGCTGCTGCGCAGCCAGGGCGACCACGGCCGGGAGGCCTACCAGCTCGCCGACGCGTTCTGCCACCAGGCCCGCCTCCGGGTCGAGGAACTCTTCGACCGGCTCTGGCACAACACCGACGACCTCGACCGCAAGGTGGTCAGGGGCGTCCTCGGCGGCGCCTACGAGTGGCTGGAACAGGGCGTCATCGACCCGTCGGGCGACGGCCCCTGGATCGCCGACGCCACCCCGGGCCCCAGCCGGCGCGAGAACGTGCACCGGCCGGTCCGCTAGCCGGTGTCTGTTCGAAAGTGCTGGTCGCAGCCGCTCGTCGGGGATGCGACCAGCACGGCCGCCCCGAGGCGCGGCACGGGCCCGCCGCACCCGGTGGACCCGGCCCGGTGGCGCCCCAGGTGTATTGACCTGGAGCGTTGTTGACGCGGCTGAGCTCGGCGTGATCCCCGTCACTTCGGCGTCGCGGAAGGCCGTGTCCGTCAGGACGTCCCGGCACGGGGCAGCCTTCCCCGCCGCACGGCGTCCTGCGCGGTGCCACGCTCGAGGGCTTCCCCGGGCGTCCGGCCACGCCGATCGTCAAGGACATCGGGGCGAGCTCTGCTCAGGTCCGAGTGTGTACTTCACGTTCGGACTGCATCCTGCGGAAGGTCGAGAGCGCACGGCGGCGCGGGCTGTGCCGGCTCGCGCCGCCGGGCACTGCGAAAGGCGGGCCGGCATCGGTATGCGTGCCCATCCACCCGCCCGAGGGACGCGCTGTCCTTCCGGCCGCCGGTTGCGGCAACAATGGGGGGATGACCGACAGTCCCGCCAGTCCGGCGCCACTCGCCGACCCGCACCTCGTCCACGACCCTCTCGCGGGGGACGGTCCCAAGGACGTGGTGATCCTCGGCTCCACCGGGTCCATCGGCACCCAGGCCATCGACCTCGTGCTGCGCAACCCCGACCGCTTCCGGGCGACCGCCCTGTCCGCGAACGGCGGCCGGGTGACCCTCCTCGCCGAGCAGGCGCACCGGCTGCGGGCGCGCACGGTCGCGGTCGCCCGGACGGACGTCGTACCGGCGCTGCGCGAGGCGCTCGGCGCCCGGTACGGCACCGGTGAACCGCTCCCCGAGATCCTCGCCGGCCCGGACGCCGCCACCCAGGTCGCCGCCTCCGGCTGCCACACCGTGCTGAACGGCATCACCGGCTCCATCGGCCTCGCCCCCACCCTCGCCGCCCTGGAGGCCGGCCGTACCCTCGCGCTCGCCAACAAGGAGTCGCTCATCGCCGGCGGGCCCCTGGTCAAGGCGCTCGCCAAGCCCGGCCAGATCATCCCGGTCGACTCCGAGCACGCCGCGCTCTTCCAGGCGCTCGCGGCCGGCTCGCGGGCCGACGTGCGCAAGCTGGTCGTCACCGCCTCCGGCGGCCCGTTCCGCGGCCGGACGAAGGAGCAGCTGGCCCACGTCACCGTCGAGGACGCCCTGGCGCACCCCACCTGGGCCATGGGCCCGGTGATCACGATCAACTCCGCGACCCTCGTCAACAAGGGCCTGGAGGTCATCGAGGCACACCTCCTCTACGACATTCCCTTCGACCGCATTGAGGTGGTCGTGCATCCCCAGTCGTATGTCCACTCGATGGTTGAGTTCACGGACGGATCGACACTGGCCCAGGCGACGCCCCCCGACATGCGGGGGCCGATCGCCATCGGCCTCGGCTGGCCCGAACGCGTCCCCGACGCGGCGCCCGCCTTCGACTGGAGCAAGGCCTCCACCTGGGAGTTCTTCCCGCTCGACAACGACGCGTTCCCCTCGGTGAACCTGGCGCGCCACGTGGGTGAGCTCGCGGGCACCGCCCCCGCGGTGTTCAATGCGGCCAACGAGGAGTGCGTCGAGGCGTTCCGCACCGGCGCGCTGCCGTTCAACGGGATCATGGACACCGTCACCCGGGTGGTGGAGGAGCACGGCACCCCCGGTACGGGAACCTCGCTCACCGTGTCGGACGTCCTCGAAGCGGAGACCTGGGCCCGGGCCCGGGCCCGGGAACTGACAGCGCAGACGGCGACCGCGGAGGCGCGTGCATGACGACCTTGATGTTCATCCTCGGCATAGGCGTCTTCGCGCTCGGGCTGCTGGTGTCCATCGCCTGGCACGAGCTGGGGCACCTCTCCACCGCCAAGCTCTTCGGCATCCGCGTGCCCCAGTACATGGTCGGCTTCGGCCCGACCGTCTGGTCGCGGAAGAAGGGCGAGACGGAGTACGGGATCAAGGCGATCCCGATGGGCGGCTACATCCGCATGATCGGCATGTTCCCGCCCGGCGACGACGGCCGGATCAGCGCGCGCTCCACCTCACCGTGGCGCGGCATGATCGAGGACGCCCGCTCGGCCGCCTTCGAGGAGCTCGAGCCGGGCGACGAGACCCGCCTGTTCTACACGCGTGCCCCGTGGAAGCGGGTCATCGTGATGTTCGCGGGTCCCTTCATGAACCTGATCCTCGCGGTGGTGCTGTTCCTCACCGTGCTGATGGGCTTCGGCATCACCCAGCAGACGACCACCGTCAGCTCGGTCTCCAAGTGCGTGATCTCCCAGACCGAGACCCGCGACACCTGCAAGAAGTCCGACCCCGTCTCCCCGGCCGCCGCCGCGGGCCTCAAGGCGGGCGACAAGATCGTCTCCTTCGACGGGACCAGGACGGACAGCTGGAACAAGCTCTCCGACCTGATCCGCGCCAACCCCGACAGGACGGTCCCCATCGTCGTCGAGCGCGGGGGCCACCGGCTCACCCTGCACGCGACGCTCGTCACGAACCAGGTGGCGAAGAAGGACTCCCACGGGCAGATCGTCGACGGCTACGTCCCGGCCGGCTTCCTCGGCTTCAGCGCCGCCAACGGCGTCGTACGCCAGGACTTCGGCGAGTCGGTGACGTGGATGGGCGACCGCCTCGGCGAGGCCGTCGACTCCATCGCGGCCCTCCCCGGCAAGATCCCCGCCCTGTGGAACGCCGCCTTCAACGACGCCCCCCGCCAGCCCGACTCCCCGATGGGCGTGGTCGGCGCGGCCCGGGTGGGCGGTGAGATCTTCACCCTGGACATCCCGCCCACCCAGCAGCTGGCGATGTTCGTCATGCTGGTCGCCGGCTTCAACCTCTCCCTCTTCCTGTTCAACATGCTCCCGCTGCTCCCGCTCGACGGCGGGCACATCGCGGGTGCCCTGTGGGAGTCGCTGCGCCGGAACGCGGCCAAGGTGATGCGCCGGCCGGACCCGGGTCCGTTCGACGTGGCGAAGCTGATGCCGGTGGCCTATGTGGTGGCCGGGATCTTCGTCTGCTTCACCGTCCTCGTGCTGATCGCGGACGTGGTCAACCCGGTGAAAATCTCCTAGCCACGCGGCGTTTCGAGTCGGGTCGCAGCAACCATCCGCGTTCCGCCGCGAGTTCCGCCGCGGCCCGTCGAACCGCGTCGAACGCGGGATGCGCGAGCCCC
>NZ_JBEXLP010000085.1:0-30758 GCF_040610035.1 Streptomyces sp. NPDC004542 | reverse complement strand
CGGCCGACGCCGGGCTCTGCCCGCAGCCGGCCGCCGGCCCGGCCGGGGACGTGAGCCGCCGGCTCACCGAGCACCCGCCGGTGGCCGACCTCAGCCTGTGCCACGGCGAGCTGGGCATCGCGGAAGCGGTGGCCGCCCTCGCCGGGCACGGCCACGCCGAGGCGCGAGCCGGCCTGACCGGCAGGATCGGCTTGGTCCTCGGACTGCTCCACGCCTGGGGGCCGCGCTGCGGGACACCCGGGCGGGTACCGACGCCCGGCCTGCTCACCGGGCTGTCGGGCATCGGCTACGCGCTGCTCCGGCTGGGCTTCGCCGACACCGTGCCCTCCGTCCTGCTGCTCAGCCCCGCCCAGGGCGGCGGGCGGACCTGAGCACCCTCGTACCGCCGCCTGTCCGGCGCCGCGGCGCGGGCACCACAACGACCTCTTCGGCAAGACGAACAGATGAACAGACGTACAACCGACAAGCAGATCAACGAACAGAGCGACAGACAGAGCGACAGACAGAGCGACAGACAGAGCGATCCCACGCCGGATCGACGTCCATGGAAAGGAACACCCATGTCCAGCTTCCTGCAGAACGGCACCGTCCACGGCGAGGCCACGGGCACCTCCGCGACGGTCACCGACCCGGCCGGGGAGATCCGGCTGGTCCGCTGGAACGGGGCGTGCGCCCGGACCCGGGCGCTGGCCGGAATGACCCTCGGCAGCGGCGTGGTGGTCGGCCTCGGCTCCGCCACCTTCACCACCGTGTCGGTACCGGCCTGACCAGCCGTCACGCACGGCCCGTCCGTGCAGGTGTGTGACCTTCGTGAGCGAGTGGCTACTATCCGGAGGTATGCGTCTGCGGGCAGCTCATCTCATTGGCCGTGAGGCCGAAGTCGCGGAGCTCGGCGAATCGTTGCGGGATCTGAACCGGTCACGCGGAGGCACGGCGTTTCTGGTCGGAGAGGGGGGGATCGGCAAGTCGCGGCTGGTCGCCGAGCTGATCGGATCGGCGCTGGACGCCGGCGTCCGGGTCCTGAAGGGCCGGAGCAGCACCATCGGACCGATGGTGCCGCTCCGGCCCCTCACCGAGGCCCTGATGCCGCTCTCCCGCGGCGGGGTCACACCGGACGAGGCGAGCCTCGGACCGTACCGCCCGGTCCTCGGCCGGCTCGTCCCGGGCTGGAGCACCGGCGCCCCCGACCAGGGATCGACGGTGGTGCTCGCCGAAGCGGTCCTGCGGGTGCTCGCCCACGCCGGCCGGGAGAGCGGCTGCCTGCTGGTGCTGGAGGACCTGCACGACGCCGACACCGAGACCCTCGCCGTCGTCGAGTACCTGGTGGACAACCTCGAACAGCAGCCGCTCATGCTGGCGGCGACCCTCCGGTCCGATCCCGGCGAGGCGCTGAACCTCGCCGAGTCCGCCGGGCGCCGGCGCAGCGCGACGGTGTTCCGGCTGGCACCCCTGGACGCCGACGGGGTCGGCCGGATGATCGCCTCCTGCCTGGACACCGACCCCGGCCGGCTGCCCGCCGAGGTGCTCGTCCAGATGGGGCAGGACAGTGCCGGCATCCCGTTCCTCGTCGAGGAACTCCTCCAGGGCGCGGTCGCCGGCGGCTCGCTCGTCCGCGAGGGCGCCGCCTGGCGGGTGGTCGGCGACCTCCGCCGCAACATGCCCAGGGCGCTGCTGGAGGGCGCCATCCACCGCATCGACCAGCTCGGCCCGCAGGGGCGGACACTGCTCAGCGCCGCCGCCGTGCTGGGCCGGCGGTTCCCCTTGTCGGTGCTCCAGTCGATGACCGGCGTCGACGACCGGAGCCTGCTCAGCCATCTGCACGCGAGCGTGGCGGCCCGGCTGGTCGCGGCCGACGAACCCGCCCCCGACTGGTACGCCTTCCAGCACCCGCTGACCGCCGAGGCGCTGCTCGGGCAGCTCACCCCGACCGCCCGGGTCGCCCTGTCCGACCGGGCCGCGAACGCGATCGAGGCCCTCAATCCCGGGCTGCCGGGCGACTGGTGCCCGCTGGCGGCGACCCTGCGCGCCGACGCCGGCGACCCCGTCCGGGCCGGCCGGCTGTTCACCGAGGCCGGGCGCCGGGCCCTCGCCGACGGCGCGGTCGGATCCGCGGTCGCGTTGCTCGACCGCGCCGAGCGGCTGCTGGCGGAAGGCGGTGACTCCGCCGCCCGCGCCGAGGCCCTGGAGGCGCTGCTGCCCGCGCTCGCGGAGACCGGGGACCTGACCCGCGCGCTCAGCCTCACCGGCAGCCTGCGTGAACTCGTCGGAGCCGGCCTGGGCGCGGCCCGGCTGGCGGCCCTGCACACCCGCCTCGCGCACGTGGCGTACATGGCGGGCCGCTGGGCCGACGGCAACAACCAGATCGAACGGGCCCGCGCACTGCTGGCGACGGCTCCCGACGAGGCGCACACCGCGCTGACCGACGTCGTGGAGGCGTACCTGTGCCTCGACACGCCGGGACAGGACCGCACCCAGCGGGCCGAGCGGCTGGCCCGGGCCGCGCTCGCCACCGCCGAGCGGCAGGGCCTGCCCCTGGTCGCCTGCCAGGCGTGGGAGGTCCTCGGCGTGGTCGCCCGCGAACGCGACCTGTCGGAGGCCAGCACCTATCTGGAACAGGCGATGAGCACCGCCGAACGGCACAGCCTGCCGCTCCAGCGGATGTACGCGCTCACCCGGCTCGGCGGCATCCGGTGGCTGGACGACGGCAGTACCGCCACCCTCGACGAGGCCCGCACGGAGGCCCGGCGGCTGGGCGCGGTCCCCGTCGTCTACGGCATCGACGGCATCCTCACCCTGCACGAGGTGCTGCGCGGCCGGTTCACCGAGGCCCGGACGCTGGGCGACGAGACGCTGACCATGGCAGCCCGCCTGAAGCTGACGTCAGTGGCCCGCTACCTGCTGATGGCCCGCTCGGTGCTGGCGGCCCACCAAGGCGACCGGACCGCCATGGAGGAGGCCCTGGCCGACTTCGGACGCTGGGGCGGGAGCCGCTCGCCCGAGGAGCCGCTGGCCCTCGGCCTGGCCCAGGTCTTCTGCGCGCTCCTGGAGGAGAACCGGGAACAGGCGGCCCGGACCATGGCCGAGCTCGAGGCGCTGGAGGCCGAGAACCCGACCACCTTCCACCTGAGCGGACGGCACGGCCTCGGCCTGCTGCTCGACCTCCTGGACGGCCGGGCCGACCGCGGTCACCTCGACCGGCTGGCCGCCAGCGCGGCGGGCCGGATGCGGTGGAACCGCCACTTCGTCCTGCTCGCCGAGGCCGTCCTGCTCGGCCGGGAGGGCCGGCCCGAAGCGGCCGGACGCGCGGCACTCCTCGCCCGGAAGACGGGCGCGCCCTATCCCACCGCCCGCCATCTCGGGCAGCGGCTGATCGCGGAGGAGGCCCACGCGCTGGGCTGGGGAGAGCCGGAGAGATGGCTGAGGGAAGCCGAGCACCACTTCCGCGAGACCTCCGCCACCGCGGTGGCCGGCGCCTGCCGGACCCTTCTGCGCGCGATCGGCGCGCCGGTGCGCCAGCACCGCACCGGCAGCGACCGCATCCCGCCGGAGCTGCGCCTGAAGGGCATGACGGTCCGCGAGTACGAGATCTTCCGGCTGCTGGCCGACCGCCCCAGCAACAAGGACATCGCCGCCCGGCTCTACATATCGCCGCGCACCGTCGAGAAGCACGTGGCCAGCCTGATCGCCAAGACCGGCCTGCCCAACCGCTTACAGCTCTGCGCCCTGGCGGCGGAGCAGACCTGAGGACCGGGCATACCCCCCCAGCGGCGCGCTGCCAAGGGCGCCTGGCCGTTCGGGACGGCTTCCCTTGCCCATCCGGGCGCGATGTTCTGTCCGATGGGACCCTGCGCGGCCGAAGGGCCGACGCGGCACGGCACGGGACTGTTTCCTTGAACCGGGTGTCTCCGGTCCGACCGGCCCCGTAACCGCGATCACTTCTCAGGAGTTCTCTCCCATGACCCTTGTCTGCGGGCATGACGCGCCTGCCTACGGCCCGCCCCTGTGCGCACATCTGCGTGCCGTCGCCGAGACCGACTACTTCCTGCGCTACACGGGTGTCGGCTGGCAGAGCGAGCACGTCTGCGAGGGCTGCCGGGACGAGAGCCCCCCCGCCACCGAGCAGGTGTGCGAAGAATGCTTCGACGACCTGCTCGGCCGCGCCGAAGGAGTGGTCGGAGCACCGCAGATCGCCGAGGCGCCCAGGCCACTGGACCCGACAGTGGACACCACGCCGCTGCCCGGGCTCGCCGGTGAGGTCGTGGACATGGCCCCGACAGAGCGGGGTCTGCTGCTGCTCGGCGAGGACGGACGCCTCCTGCTCTGGGACGTGCCGGGGGGTGACTGTACGGAGGTCGGCCGCAGTTCCGTCGCCCCGGCCGCCGATGCGAATCCCCGGGGCAGGCGCTCGCAGACCCGTCGGCTGCACGCGTCGTCCGACGGTCGTTTCGCCGCCGTGGTGATCGACTACGGACGGCACGGCGAGGTGATCGATCTGACCAGCGGGTCGGTCACCCGCCATCTGGAGAACGACGGCTACCACAGCGACACCGTTCCCTTCTCGCTCGCCTTCACCACGCACGGTGAACGCCAGGCCGTCCTGTACCGGGACCAGTGGAACCGGATCGTGGCCTGCGATCCGGCGACGGGCGAGACCCTGGCGTCGACACCGGCGAGCGGTGAGGACGCCCCGTGGAACCGCTACTTCCACGGAGCGCTGCTCCCCAGCCCGAGGGGCACGCACATCGTCTCGGACGCGTGGCAGTGGCATCCCGTCGGCTCGGTGCTGGTGTGGAACGCGGGCCCGGAGTCCTCGCTGCCGACCGGACCGGCCGACTGGTCGCAGCTCGCCTTCTGCGACTACTACTGGGACCGGCCCCTGGCCTGGATCGGTGAGAACCGCTTGGCCGTCGGCGGCATCGGGGAGGACGACGAGACGCTGGTGAACGGCGCCACCCTCTACGAACTCACCGGGGCGGGCGACACGCAGTGGGTCGAGGCGGGGGCTTTCCCGGGCCCGCACGGGCGCTTCTTCGCCGCGGACGGGCTGCTGTTCTCGGCGGGCGAGTCCGGCCTGGAGGTCTGGGACCCCGTCGAGGGAGCCCGCACCGGTTCGGTCCCCGGCTTCCGGCCCACCCACCATGACCCGCGGACCGGGGAACTCCTCCAGCTCGACGCCGACGCGGGCGTCCTGCGCGGCTGGCACGTCGGCAAGGCCCGGGCACAGGCCGCTGGTCTCTAGGGGGCTTCGCGACGGGCCGGAACTCCCGTGGGTGCCCGGGCAGATGCCCTCCGCCGGATGCCGGCCAGTGCTTCGGCCGGGGCAGCCGGGCGGCGCGTACACCGCGGTACGCACCCGCCGTCGGCCGCTCCGGCCCCGTTACGCGACGCTTCGTGACCCGCCGTCGGCACGCGCCTCGTCGCACTGTCGCGTGCCAGGCCGGCGTGGCCCAGGGGATGGCCGGGGGTGACGGGGCCGGCCGGACGAGACTGTCACCCGGCCGGCGGTGGGCGCTCGTCAGGCGGGGCCCAGGCCGGCGAGCCGGGCACGGGCCTCGGCGACCCGTGCCGGGTCCGCCTCGTTACCGAGGGCGACGCACCGCGTGAACGCCTCGCGCGCCTCGGCGGTACGGCCGGCCTCCAGGAGAACGTCACCGAGCCGGATGAGGTAGCGGCTCTCCAGGCCGATGTTGCCGTCCGTACGGGACAGTTCGACCGAGGCCCGCACATGCTCCACCGCTTCGTCCCAGCGCCCCAGACGTCCGTAGCAGCGCCCGAGTCCCGCGAGTACGTTGATCCGGGTGAAGACGGCGATGTGCGGTTCGACGCGGTCACCGGCCTCGTCCAGCCGGGTGAGGACCTCCCGGAAGACCTCGGCGGCTTCCCCCTCACGCCCGACGCGGATCAGTTCCAGGCCGCGTGACAGCAGGGCCTGGAGCACGCCGTGCAGGTCTCCGGCGGCTTCGAACAGCGCGATCGCCTGGACGCCGTGCTCATCGGCCGGGCCGTCCTCACCCAGCCAGTAGTGGGCCCAGGCGGTGTACGCGTGCGCCCAGGCCTGCTGCCCGGCGTCGCCGGCCCGTCGGGCGGCGGCGAGCGCGCGGGCGGTGTACCGCAGGCTCTCCCGGGGACGGCCCTCGCAGACCAGCACGGCCCAGGCGTAGTAGTTGAGGTGGGTCGCTTCGAGCAGCGGGTCGCCGAGCGCCTCGGCGGACCGGGCGGCGGTGCCGAAGACCTCCGGCCAGTGGCCCCAGAATATCCACTGGTCGGAGAACCAGTGCAGGGACTCGGCCACCTCGACGACCATGGCGTGGTCACCGTCCGCGGCGGCGGCGTGCAGGGCCGCCAGCCAGTTGGCGGCCTCGTCCTGGAGCCACTCGCGGGCCTTGTCGGCGCTGGAGAGGTCCACCGTGCCCCGCCAGGAGGCCGGCGGGGCCCCGTGGCCGGGTTCGTACCACCGGCCGGCCACGACGGCCGTCTCCAGCAGCCAGCGGAACATCGACCGGCGGGCCCCCTCGATGTCGGCCTCACCCTCCTCGGCGACGAGGCGGTCACGGCCGTACAGGCACAGCAGGTCGTGGAGCCGGTAGCGGTTCCCCGAGCCGTCGAGCAGACCGGTCTCGACCAGTTCCTCCAGGGTGTCCTCGGTGTCGTGGACGTCCTGGCCGGTGAGCCGGGCGGCACAGGCGGCGCCGATGTCCGGGCCGGGGACGAGGGAGAGGCGGCGGAACATCCGGGCGGCCGCGGGGGTGAGCTGCCGGTAGGACAGGTCGAAGGCGGTCGACACCCGCACGTCGCCGGCGGACAGCGCGTCGAGCCGCCGCTCCTCGCTCGCCAGCCGGTCCGCGAGCCGGCGCACGGTCCACCCCGTGCGGGTCGCCAGCCAGTTGCCGGCGACCCTGAGGGCCAGCGGAAGGTGCTCGCAGAGCCGGGCGACCTCCTCCAAGGCCTCGGGTTCGGCCGCCGCGCGGGCCTCGCCGACGAGGGAGGCCAGGAAGGCGGCCGACTCGCCGGGTGCGAGCCGGCCGAGGGGCAGCCGGTGCACGTCGTCCAGTCCGGTGAGCACGCGGCGGCTGGTGACGAGGACGAGCGTGCCGCCCGAGCCCGGCAGCAGCGGACGCACCTGCGCCTCGTCCCGGGCGTTGTCCAGCACCAGCAGGCAGCGGCGGCCGGCGAGGACCTGCCGGTACAGGGCGGGGTGGGCCTGCGGTCCGGCCTTCGCCAGGTCGCGGTCGGGCACGCCGAGGGCCTTGAGCACCCGGACCACCAGCTCGGACGGAGCGGGTGCGCTGTCGTCGGTGCCCCGGAGGTCCACCATGAACTGACCGTCCGGGAAGCGGTCCGCGAGCCGGCGGGCGGCGCGCAGCGCGAGGGAGGTCTTCCCGGCGCCGGGCGGCCCGTGGATGACGGCCACGACGGGCTGGCCGCCCGGGACACCGTCGCCCGCCCCCGGGGCGCGGTCGCCTCCGCGCGGTTCGGCCAGCGCGTCCAGGACGGTCAGCTCGTCCGTACGGCCGACGAAGTCGTCGATGCCGCGCGGGAAGGAACGGACGCCGACGGGACTGTACTCGGGGGTGCGCCGGGCACGGGCGGCGGCGAGCAGCCGTTCCCGGCCGGCGTCGTCGAGGCCGAGACCGTCCGCGAGCGCGGCCACCGTCCGCCGTTGCGGTGCGGCCCGCCGCCCGCGCTCCAGGTCGCCGATGCCCCGCCCGCTGACCCCGGAGGCTTCCGCCAGGGCCTCGATGGTCAACGACTTCGCCCGTCGCATCTCGCGCAGCAACGCCCCGAACGCGACCTGCCGTGCGGACATACCCGCCCTTCCCCTGCTCCTGGTACGTCAGGCAGTCTAGTGGCGGCGACCGGACCGTCGGCGCGGCCGACCGAGCAGCGGCCGACTGGACCCGGCGTCACGTTGATGCTCGGCGGTCCGCGGACTTCCCGGCCACGGGCCGTCCCGCTGTGGCGCGGTCCGCCCGGTACCGGCACCGGGCACCTCCGGTCCCGCCCGGGCGAGTTCCGGCTCGTCGCTGAGCTGATCCACGCGGTCCCAAAGGGATCACGGTGGTTCCGTCACGCACGTAGGCTCGTCATGCGCGCGGTCGACCGAGAGCACGCCGGGCCCGTCGCCCGGGAACTGACGAAGGGAGCGTTCCGCTGTGACGCATGCTCAGGAGGAAGAAGTCCTGGCCCGGATCGCCAAGGGGCTTGTCTACACGGAGTCGGAAGCGGCTTTCCAGGGGCCCCGGCGGCGCACCGATCAGATATTCGCGTACAACCACACACCACCGGGCGAGACCGAGAAGCGTCGGTCGCTGCTCGTCGCGATCTTCGGCTCGGTCGGTGAACGCACCGCGCTGCTGCCGCCGTTCCACGCCGCCTTCGGCAGCAACGTCCACATCGGCGACGACTTCTTCGGGAACGTGAACCTCACGTTCGTCGACGACGTGGACATCCGGATCGGCAACGATGTCATGATCGCACCCAGCGTGACGCTGACCACGACGGGACACCCGGTCCATCCCGCGCGACGCGCCGACTTCGGGCGCTTCTCGGAACCGATCGTGATCGAGGACAAGGTGTGGATCGGCAGCAACGCGGTGGTACTGCCCGGCGTGCGTATCGGATACGGCTCGGTCATCGGCGCCGGCAGCGTCGTCAGCCGCAGCATCCCCCCGATGACCATCGCGGTCGGGACCCCTTGCCGGGTGGTCCGCGCCATCACGGACGAGGACCTCCACACACGTACCGCAGGCCGTTAGCCCCCCACGCCGCGCCTGGTCATGGGCGGCGGAGCGGCACCCGCCCTCGGCGAGAGACGGGCTGAGTCGGTCTTCACGCGGGGGCGCGGATCGGCGGGTGCCGCCGGCGTGTGGCGGCGACCGCCGATCACACCTGCTGGAGACGCCGCGGTCAGGCGGACCTGGCGACGGTCAGTAGTGCGGCGGCATCTTCGAGGGCCGCCGGACTGTGACGGGCCGGCGGTACGAGGAGCAGGTCGCCGGCCATGCCCTCCCATACGTCGTCGCCGCTGTGCAGACGTACCCGGCCACGCAGCACGAGGACGATGGACTCGCCGGGTCAGTAGCGGACGCCGATGCGGCGCCAGCGGCGTCCGCTGGTGCCCGGTTCGGTGGGGTGGGCGGCGGTGCGAGAGCGGTAGAGGACGAACGGGCGCCACAGGTACCACAGCGGGACGCTCCAGGCGTGCACGAGCCGGGTGAAGGGCCACACGGCGAGGATGGCCCAGGCGGCGGTGGCGTGGACCTGGTAGATCAGCGGGGCGTGGGAGATCGCGGCCACGTCCGGATTGCCGGCGAACAGGCCGCGGAACCACAGGGCCACGCTCCGGCGGTAGTCGTAGCCGGCGCCGAGGAGGTTGATGCCCACGGTGGGGATGATGCCGAGCACGATGACGACGGCGAGCAGGATGAGGGCCACCCAGTCGACGGGGCCGGTGGTGGCACGGACCTTGGGCACGGTGGTGCGGCGGAAGGCGAGGATCACCACGCCGAAGGCGACGGCGAGCGCGGCGGAGGTGCCGCCGATGGAGGAGAACCAGCGGTAGGTGTCCTCGGGGACACCGAGCCACCGGGTGAACGACTCGGGGACGAGGATGCCCATGACGTGGCCGGCGATGGCGGCGAAGGTGCCGTAGTGGAAGAGCGGTCCGCCCCATTTCAGCAGGCGGCGTTCCTGCAACTGGGTGGAGCGGCTGGTCCAGCCGAACTGGTCGTAGCGCCAGCGCCAGACGTGGCCGACGACGAAGGTGACAAGGGCGAGGTAGGGCAGGATGACCCACCACCACAGGTCCCAGGAACTCACCGGCCCTCCTCTGCGCTCAGGAACGCTCTCTGTGTCGGGTACGCGGGCGGTGCCGGATGTCCGGGCAGGGCGAACGGCTCCAGGCCGGTCTGCTCCGGAGGGCCGAAGGGTTCCAGGCCGACCTGTTCGCCCGGTGGTCCCTCGGCGGCCGGCCTTCGCCAGGCGTCGCGCTCCCGGCGGGCCGGTTCGGGCAGCCGGCCGCAGAGCGTGTCGAGGACATCCGCGTAGGGGGTGGAGTACTCGTGGAGCGCCTGCCGGAGGAATTCGAGACCTGCCTGGCACTGCAGCAGGATGCGGTGGCCGGGCTCGGGGACGAGGGCGGCGAACTCCAGCATCAGCTGCAGGAAGTCGGGCAGCTCCGCCTCGGGTGGTTCGTGGCCGGCCCGGCGGTAGGTGTGTTTGAGGGCGAGCAGGGCCATACCGCGGGCGCGGGTGTCGCCGTGCCGGTAGTAGGTCAGGTGCAGACTGCGGTGGCGGGTGTGGTCGAAGGTGCCGACGTACCGCTGGGCGGCCTCGGTGGGGGGCAGGTGCAGCAGGTGGTCGCGGGTGGTGGCCAGCCGGGCGCGGTCGGCCGGGTCGGCGACGGCGGGCAGTGCGGCGGCGATGTCATCGAGGCAGGCGAGCATCGTCTCGTCCGGGTAGCGCAGGAGGAGTGAGGCGATGCGGTGCACCAGGGGGGTGTCGGCCGCCGGGCGGCGGGCGCGGCGGCGGGAGATCACCGGCGGCTCCCGTCGCCGAAGAGGCCGGGGGCCGGGCCGGTGCCGTTCCAGCCGAGGAGGTTGAAGCGCACCTTTCCGTCGCCGTCGCGGAACCGGCTGCCGCCGCCGGACGGGTTCAGGCCCGGCAGGGGTGGCGGGGCGGGGGTGAGCTGGGCTTCGTCGTGGGCGGCGGCGGCCGCAACGCCGGGGTGGTCGAGGGAGCAGTGCTGGGCCATCAGGGCGCCCGAGCCCTCGGCGTGCACGCGGGGGATGACGTAGCGGTCGTCGTACTTGGCGATGGCCAGCAGCCGGTACAGGTCCTCGATGTCGTCGGCGCTTGCGCCGACCTGGCCGAGGAGGTCCTGGTCGGGCGGGTCGCCGAGCTGCTGGGCGCGCATGTGGGCGCGCATCGCGGTCAGTTTGCGCAGCACGCGCTCCACCACGGTGGTGTCGCCGGCGGTGAACAGGTTGGCCAGGTACTCCATGGGGATGCGCAGGGCGTCGATGGCGGCGAAGACACGGTCGGGGTCGTCGTCGTGGTAGCCGGTGGCGTGCACCGCGTCCGTGACGGGGGACAGGGGCGGGACGTACCAGACCATGGGCATGGTGCGGTACTCCGGGTGCAAGGGCAAGGCCACCCGGTGCTTCTTGATCAGCGCGTACACCGGGGAACGCTGCGCGGCCCGGATCCAGTCGTGGGCGATGCCGTCACGCTCCGCCGCCGCCTGGACCTCGGGGTCCTCGGGGTCGAGGAACACCGACAGCTGCGCCTCGTACAGCTCCTTGTCGTCCTTCACGGAGGCGGCATCGAGGACGGCGTCGGCGTCGTAGAGCATGACACCGAGGTGGCGCAGCCGGCCTACGCAGGTCTCGGAGCAGATGGTGGGCTGCCCGGCCTCGATACGCGGGTAGCAGAAGGTACATTTCTCGGCCTTGCCGGTGCGGTGGTTGAAGTAGACCTTCTTGTACGGGCAGCCCGACACACAGAACCGCCAGCCGCGGCAGCGGTCCTGGTCGACCAGGACGATGCCGTCCTCCTCCCTCTTGTACATCGCCCCCGAGGGGCAGGAGGCCACGCAGGAGGGGTTGAGGCAGTGCTCGCAGATGCGCGGCAGGTAGAACATGAACGCGTGCTCGAACTCCATCCGCACCCGCTCCGACAGGCCCTTCAGATTCGGGTCGGCGGTGGCGTACCCGGCGGCTCCGGCGAGGTCGTCGTCCCAGTTCGGGCCGTGCACGGGGCGCATGTCGCGGCCGGTGAGCTGGGATGTGGGGCGGGCGCTGGTGAAGCTCTCGGACAGCGGCGCGGTGGTCAGGCTCTGGTAGTCGTAGGTCCACGGCTCGTAGAAGTCGTCGAGGGAGGGCAGGTCGGGGTTGTAGAAGAGGGTGGCCAGCTTGCGCAGCCGGCCGCCGGCCTTGAGTCTCAGCTTGCCCCGGCGGTCCAGGGTCCAGCCGCCCTTCCACTTCTCCTGGTCCTCGTACTGGCGCGGGTAGCCGCCGCCCGGTTTCGTCTCGACGTTGTTGAACCAGACGTACTCCGTGCCCGGACGGTTGGTCCAGGTCTGCTTGCAGGTGACCGAGCAGGTGTGGCAGCCGATGCACTTGTCGAGGTTCATCACCATCGCCACCTGCGCCATACAGCGCCCGATGGTGCCCGTGGCACGGGTCATCAGAACTCCACCTCCTGGCTGCGCCGCCGGATGACGGTGATCTCGTCCCGCTGGTTGCCGGTGGGGCCGATGTAGTTGAAGCCGTAGGAGAACTGGGCGTAGCCACCGATCAAGTGGGTGGGTTTGATCAGCAGGCGGGTGAGGGAGTTGTCGCCGCCACCGTGCAGGCCGGAGGTCTCCGTCCTCGGCACGTTCAGGTGCCGGTCCATGGTGTGGTACATGTACACCGTGCCCTCGGGCATGCGGTGGGTGACCACCGCGCGGCAGGCGACCACACCGTTGCGGTTGTACGCCTCGATCCAGTCGTTGTCCGCCACCCCGATCTTCTCCGCGTCCAGCGGGCTCATCCAGATCACCGGGCCGCCGCGGAAGAGCGTGAGCATGTGCAGGTTCTCCTGGTACTCGGAGTGGATCGACCACTTCGAGTGCGGGGTCAGGTAGCGCACCACGAGCTCCGGGTGGCCGCCCGATGAGCGGGTCGGGGCACCGAAGAGGGCCACCATGTTCAACGGCGGCCGGTAGACGGGGAGTTGTTCACCGAACTCGGCCATCCAGTCATGGTCGAGGAAGAAGTGCTGGCGGCCGGTGAGGGTGTGCCAGGGCTTGAGCCGTTCGACGTTCACGGTGAACGGGGAGTAGCGGCGGCCACCGGACTCGGTACCGGACCACTCCGCCGAGGTGATCACCGCGCGGGGCTGGGTGCGGGTGTCGTCGAAGGTGATGCGGTCGCCGGAGCGTTCCTCCGCCAGGTCGGCCAGGTCCACGCCGGTGCGCTCCTCCAGTGCGCGCAGCGACTTGACGGCCAGGCGGCCGTTGGTGGTGCCCGACAGAGCGAGGATCGCCTCGCAGAACTGGTCGTCGCGGGCGATCGAGGGACGCCCGTCGGCGACGCCGCCGCGCACGGTTCCGTTGCGGCGGCGCAGGTAGTCGATCTCCTCATCGGGCTTCCACGTCAGGCCCTTGGTGGTGGTGCCGAGACGGTCCAGCAGCGGGCCGACGGCCGCCATCTTCTCGGCCACCGCTGCGTAGTCGCGCTCCACCACGACCAGCTTCGGCATCGTCCTGCCCGGTACCGGCTCGCACTCACCGGCCTTCCAGTCGCGCACCCGCCCGTGCGGCTGCGCCATCTCGTCCGCCGTGTCATGGGCGAGTGGAGCGGCGATCACATCCCGCCGTACGCCCAGGTGCACGGCGGCGAGCCTGGCGAACTCGGCGGCGACGGTGTGGAAGACGTCGAAGTCGGTACGGGTCTGCCAGGGCGGTGCGATGGCGGGGCTGAAGGCGTGCACGAAGGGGTGCAGGTCGGTGGAGGACAGGTCGTACTTCTCGTACCAGGTGGCGGCGGGCAGCACCACGTCGGAGAACAGGCAGGTGCTGGTCATGCGGAAGTCGACGGCCACCGACAGGTCGAGCTTGCCGACCGGGGCCTGCTCGCGCCAGGTGACGTCCGCGGGGCGCAGATCCGGCGGGGTCTCGGTGGCGGTCACGGCGTCGTCGGTGCCGAGCAGGTGCCGCAGCAGGTACTCGTGGCCCTTCATCGACGACGCGAACAGGTTCGCCCGCCAGATGAGCAGAACACGCGGGAAGTTCGCCGGATCGTCGGGGTCCTCGGCGGCGAAGCGCAGCCTGCCGGCCTTCAGCTCCTCGACGACGTACTCCGGTACGTCCTTGCCGGCCCGCTCGGCCTCGTCGCACACGTCGAGCGGGTTGCGGTCGAAGGCGGGGTGGGAGGGCATCCAGCCCAGCCGGGCGGCCAGCGCGTTGCAGTCCGGCAGGGTACGTCCCGCCAGTCGGCCCTGTCCGAGCGGACTGGCCAGCGTGTCCGCGCAGAACGCCTCGTAGCGCCACTGGTCGGTGGCCAGCCAGAACAGCGGCGTGCCCACCATGTGCCGGGTCGGGCGCTGCCAGTCCAGGCCGAACGCGAGGTGGAACCAGCCGGTCAGCGGGCGTACCTTCTCCTGGCCGACGTAGTGCGCCCAGCCGCCGCCGTTGACGCCCTGGCTGCCGGTGAGCATCAACAGTGACAGGAACGCGCGGTAGATCTGGTCGGAGTGGAACCAGTGGTTGGTGCCCGCCCCCATCGCGATCATCGAACGGCCGCCGGTGCGCTCGGCATTGCGGGCGAACTCCCGAGCCACCCGGGCGGCGGCCTTGGCCGGGACCGAGGTGATCGCCTCCTGCCAGGCCGGTGTGTACGGGCTGTGCGCGTCGCCGTGACCGGCCGGCCACTCACCCGGCAGGCCCTCGCGGGCGACGCCGTACTGGGCGAGCACCAGGTCGAAGACGGTGGTCACCAGGTGCCCTCCGACCCGTGCCGCCGGCACACCGCGCCGCAGCACCCCGCCGGACTCACCGGCCCCTGCGTCGAAGCGCGGCAGGTCGACGGCCACCGCCTCGCCGTCCGGCCGGCCGTGCAGGGACAGCAGCGGATCCGCGCCCTCCAGGTCCAGGTTCCACCGGGGGCCACCGTCCCGGGACGTCCAGCGGAAACCCAGCGACCCGTTCGGCACCACCGGTACGCCCGTGCCGGCATCCAGCAGCACCGTCTTGAAATCGGCCGCCTCCTCCGCACCGTCCCGGCCGGGAAGGTCGGCGGCGGTGAGGAACTTCTCCGGCACGTACCCGCCGCCGTCGCGCTCACGCAGCCGCACCAGGAACGGCAGGTCGGTGTAGGTCTTCGCGTACTCGGTGAAGTACGGCACCTGCCGGTCGCGGTAGAACTCGGTCAGGATGACGTGGCCCATGGCCATCGCCAGCGCGCCGTCCGTGCCCGGGGCCGCCGCCAGCCAGTCGTCGGCGAACTTCGTGTGGTCCCCGTAGTCCGGGGAGACCACCACGACCTTCTGCCCCTTGTAGCGGGCCTCGGTCATGAAGTGCGCGTCCGGGGTGCGCGTGATGGGCAGATTGGTGCCCCACACGATCAGGTAGCCGGCGTTCCACCAGTCGCCGGACTCCGGCACGTCCGTCTGGTCCCCGAACACCTGAGGCGAGGCCATCGGCAGGTCGGCGTACCAGTCGTAGAACGAGGAGATCGTGCCGCCGATCATCGACAGATACCGCGTCCCGGCCGCGTAGGACGCCATCGACATCGCCGGAATAGGGGAGAACCCCACGATCCGGTCCGGACCGTACCGCTTGACGGTGTGGACCTGTGCCGCCGCTACCAGTTCGGTGACCTCGCGCCAGTCGCAGCGCACGAACCCGCCCTTGCCCCGGGCCCGCTTGTAGGCGGCGCACCGCTGCGGGTCCGAGGTCAGCCACTCCCACGCCTCGACCGGATCCGCGTACCGGGTCTTCGCCTGCCGCCACAACTGGAGCAGCGGTCCGCGCACGTACGGGTAGCGGATGCGGGTGGGCGAGTAGGTGTACCAGGAGAACGAGGCGCCGCGCGGGCAGCCGCGCGGTTCGTACTCCGGGGAGTCCGGCCCCACCGAGGGGTAGTCGGTCGCCTGCGTCTCCCAGGTGATCAGTCCGTCCTTGACGAACACCCGCCAGGAGCACGATCCGGTGCAGTTCACCCCGTGGGTGGAGCGCACCTCCCGGTCGTGGCGCCACCGCTCCCGGTAGAACTCCTCCGCCGCCCGGCCGCCCTCGCGGTACAGCATCCGCCGGTCGGGTGACTGGGTGCCGGGGAAGAAGTACTGCGCCGTACGCATCAGCCGCTCGGCCGCGGCACCGGCCCGGTCGGTGCTCACACCATGTGCCTCCTCAGCTGCCGCAGCCGCCTGTTCGTGCCGTGTTGCGCCCCGATGCCTCGCGTGACCGGCCCTGGGAGCGGTGGCCACCATGCTCTGCCGACGGCCGTGCCGAACCCGGCAGACACTCCGGCAGCTCGTATACATGGCAGCCCCAGGCGTCGGTGCACGGCGTACGGCCGCTCCTCTGAGCGTGTCAGGCTGCCGGCGAGGGTGCGGACTGCGTCGCTTCCGCTGCCGAGGGGTAGATCTCGTAGCTCTCGCGCGTGCCGCTCAGGTCGAAGATCCTCATCAACCTGCCGGAGACGGACGCGATACGCAGGGAGCCTTCGTGTTCACGGATGCGTTGGGTGATCGCCACGATCACGCCCAGTCCCACCGAATCCATGAAGGTGACGAACCCCAGGTCCAGGACGAAGTGTCGGTGTCCCTCATCGATGAGCTCGATCACGCCTTCCCGGATCATGGGGGTGGTGTGGGCATCCAGCTCACCGTCGGCCTCGACGACACTCCAGCCGTTGACCACGTCGTAGCTCACCATCACGTTCTCGTGCCGGATGATGTTCGTTCGCATTGCCCTTCCTCTTCACATCTGCGCCCGCCGAAGCGAACAGCGCACGATGCCCGGCCCGGTGTGGCCAAGATGACCGGCCCGTACTCGATCGCGGCTTGCTGCTGGTCAGTTTTCCTTGGTCAGCCAGTCGGCCAGGACAGCGGCCTGGCTGTGGTCCACGTCCTTGGTGGCGGTCAGGAGCATGAGTCTGTCGTGCGCCGCAAGGTCGCGCAGATGTTCGACCGCCTCGCGGTGCCCGGCGTCCCGCAGCTCTGCCAGGTAGCGGCGGCGGAATTCGGTGAAGCGGCTGGGCTCGTGGCCGTACCATTTGCGCAGTTCGCTGGAGGGTGCGACATCACGCAGCCACTCGTCCAGATGCGCGTCCTCCTTGCGCATGCCCCGGGGCCAGACCCGGTCGACCAGTACACGTTTGCCGTCCTTCGGCGCGGTCTCCTCGTAGACTCTGCGACAGGTGATCTGTTCGGCCATGATGGTGCCCTTCCGGATCGGTCGGCCGCACCGGCCTTGAGCGGAATGAACCACGCGCCCTCTGAGCGGATGGTCCAGATTCGTCCATTTTATCGGGGACGGTTCATACGAACCCGTCGGGATCCCGTCGGGTCAGTCGCCGTCGACGCCCGGGCGCGGAGCGGTGGCGTCCCGTACGGCGCATTGACGAGGAGCAGTTTGTGCCCAGCCGACGTCTTCCGCCCGAGTCACCCGATTTTCCCGCACGAACGGCTCCCCGGGTGAGTTCTGCGAGCGAATTGGACGCGGTGGTGGCCACCTGCCGGGCGTGTCCGCGCCTGGTGGCCTGGCGGGAGGAGGCCGCTCGCGTCAAGCGCGGAGCGTTTCGGGACTGGGAGTACTGGGCGCGCCCCGTGCCCGGTTTCGGCCCGCCGGACGCGGCGCTGGCCATCGTCGGTCTGGCCCCGGCCGCGCACGGCGGGAACCGCACCGGGCGGATCTTCACCGGTGACCCGTCCGGCGACGCGCTGTATGCCGCGCTGTACGACATCGGGCTGGCCTCCCAGCCGGTTGCCGCCCACCGGGGCGACGGTTTGGAGCTGTACGGGGTGCGGATCACGGTACCCGTGCACTGCGCACCGCCCGACAACCGGCCCACCACCGGCGAGCGCGATACCTGCCGCCCGTGGCTCGCCCGCGAACTTGATCTTCTGCGCCCCACCCTGCGGGCCATCGTGGTGCTCGGCGGCTTCGCCTGGCAGGCGCTGCTGCCCGTGCTGACGGACGCGGGCCGGCAGCTGCCGCGCCCTCGCCCGGCCTTCGGGCACGGCGCCGAAGTCCTCCTCACCGACGCAAGCGGTGAACAGCAGGTGTATCTGGTCGGCGGATACCATCCGAGCCGGCGCAACATGTCCACCCGGACCCTGACCCCCGCCATGCTCCGCGACGTGCTGCAGCGGGGTGCCGTTGTCGCCGGGCTCCCATCCGAACGGCAGCACCCGTAGCTCCCCGCGCCCTCCTCACCCGGCCCCGAGTGCGGCCGGCGGTCCGGGCGCCGCTCACGGGTGTCGGCGGGTCGCCGCGTTCGTGAGCGGGCGGCTCGTGGGTGGTGTCCTTCGGAGCTCTTCGGTCCGCGAACGGTCCGGCGGGAACCCTCGTGAAGGGCAGACGGTAGCGTTGAGAACCCCATTGACTACACTGGGTATCCTTCATGTCGGGTTGCCTGGAGCACCTCGACCGGCTCATCTGGCTCCGGACGGTCCTTGCGCGTCCGGAGCCCTGTGGGCGGGTCGGTAGGCGATGCTCTTGAGTTCGGTGTACCGGCCCAGCCCGACCGGTCCGTATCCGCGGCCGATGCCGCTGCCGGACCGGTCGCGCTGCACCTCAGCCGACATCGATCACGATCTTGCCCTGGGCGGTGCCGCTCTCCACGGCCGCGTGGGCGTCGGCCACGTCGGCGAGGGTGAAGTGCCGGGGGTCGAGCAGGGGCTTGAGCGCCCCGGCGTCGGCGAGGGCGGCGGCCTCGCGCATGATCTCCCCGTGGTGCTCCCGGCCGCGCCCGGTCAGCAGGGGCAGCAGGGTGAAGACGCCGGAGTAGGTCGCCCCGCTGAAGGAGAGCGGCGCGATGCTGTGGGTTCCCCAGCCCAGCGCGCTCACGACGTGGCCCGTGTAGGTGCGTACCGCCGTGAAGGAGGCGTCGAGCACGGGCCCTCCGACGGTGTCGAAGACGACGTCGAAGCCCTCGCCGCCGGTGTGCTCGGCGACGTACTCCTCCACGGAGGTGGCGGTGTGGTCGATCGGCGTGGCCCCGAGGCGCTCGACGGTCTCCAGACGCGCGGGCGAGGCGGTGGCGAAGACCTCGGCACCGCGGGCGCGGGCGATCTGCACGGCCACGTGGCCGATGCCGCCGGCTCCACCGTGGATGAGGACCTTCTGCCCGGCGTGTACCTGCGCCCGGTCGACCAGGCCCTCCCAGGCCGTGATGAAGACCAGGGGCAGGGCAGCGGCCTCGCGCGGGGTGAGAGCGGCCGGCTGGCGGGCGATCAGGCGGACGTCGACGGCCGCGTACTCGGCGAGTGAGCCCTGTACGTCACCGACGCCCCCGGTCATGCCGAAGACCTCGTCGCCGGGCGCGAAGCCGTGGACGCCGGGGCCGGCTTCCTCGACCACGCCGGCCAGGTCCAGGCCGAGCACGGCCGGCAGCGTTCGCCGGGCATGGGCGGCCTTGCCGGCCCGGATCTTGGTGTCCAGCGGGTTGACGCCGCTGGCCGTCACCTTCACCAGCACCTGACCCGGGCCGGGAACGGGCTTGTCGATCTCGCCGAGGACCAGCGGGGTGGCGAACTCGTGGAGAATCACTGCGCGCATGACTGCGCCTCTTTCCTGTCGTACGGGGTGGATGTGGGCCGGTGCGTGAACCGGGTGTGACCAGGTGTGGCCGGCAACCAGCAGGCGTGCCGCGGCCTTCGCCTCCTCCACGACGGCGCGGTTGGTCGGCGTCGCGGGCGACGCCTCGCGGCTGGTTCGCGACCGCGCGTGCGGTGAAGCCCTGCTCGGGCAGTGCGGCGAGGGCGCCGTTCGAGCTCGACGACTCGGTGAACGCTCCGTGCACGAACATGATCGTCGGCTTGGCCGAGGTGGCCGTGGTGATGTTCATGGCTGGCTCCTCTTCGTCTGCGCGGGCATGTGACGAGCCTGTTCCGACGCCGGGCCGCTCGCATCCGTGGGTCCCCGGTGTTCGGGCCCGGGCACGGCACGGGGGACCGCGTGCCGAAGATGATTCTAGACATGTTGTTGGACAGTGTGTCCAACATCGCTTAGGCTCCGACGACAGCGCGGTTCAGCGCCTTCTTCATCCGGACTTGGGAGTGGAATCGCAGTGAGTGCCGGTGGAACAACCCGTCCTGCTCTCCTCCTGGTGCACGGGGCGTGGCACGGCTCGTGGTGCTGGGAGAGACTGACCCCGGTGCTCGAAGCCGACGGCTGGACGACCCGGACCGTGGACCTCCCCAGCGCCGGGTCGGGGGCCGGCGTGCGGGACGACGCGCGCGTGGTGCTGCAGGCACTGGCCCGGATCGACGGCCCGGTGGTCGTGGTCGCCCACTCCTACGGCGGTGTGCCCACCACCCAGGCCGTCGCCGAGGCCGCCGACGTTTCGCACGTCGTGTACCTGGCGGCCTACCAGCTCGACGTTGGCGAGAGCCTGCTCAGCCACCATGGCGCGCCCCCGCCGGCGGATCCCGGCGGGTTCCAGGCCGTGCCGGACCATCCGGTCCCGATGTTCTACGCGGACGCCCCCGCGGCCGACGCGGAGGCGGCCGCCGGGCGCCTGGTACCGCAGAGTGCGAGGTCCTTCAGCGACACGCTGACCGCGGCCGGGTGGCACACCGTCCCCTCGACGTACGTCGTCTGTGAGCAGGACCAGGCGCTCCCGCCGGGCGACCAGGAGCAGCTCGCCGTCAGGTCCGGCTCCGTCCACCGCATCGCGAGCGGTCACTCGCCGTTCCTGTCGATGCCCGGGGAGTTCGCCCGCCTTCTGGCGAAGATCGCGTCCGGGTCGGCCGGCTGAGCCGTCTCCTGGACGCCGACGGGGGTGTGACCCCCATGGCCCGACCGGCCCCGAACCGTGCCTCCTCCCCCGCGCAGGCCCTTTCCGCAGCTCCGTAGGATGGCGCCATGGCTTCCACCACGCGACGACGTTCCACCGCGGCCGACCGGCGGGCCGCACTCGAGGAGCGCATGGTGTCCGCGCTCGAGGAACTCCTGCGGGGCGGTCTGACCTACACCGAACTGAGCGTCGAGCAGATCGCGCACGCCGCGGGGATCTCGCGGTCGACCTTCTACCTCTACTTCCGCGACAAGGTCGACGTCCTGCTGCGGGTGAGCGGTTCGCTCAGGACCCGGAGCTACGAGATCGCGGAGGCGTGGGAGCCCTGCGGGCCCGACGGCGGCGCCGACGGCCTGGCCCGCACCTACGAACAGATCATGCGGCACTACCGCGAGCACGCGGCCCTGCTGTCGGCCATCCACGAGGTGGCCGCCTACGACCCCGCGGTCCGCGACTCGTGGTCGGCGCACCAGGACCGCTTCGTCGACAACACGGTGGCGGTGCTGGAGGAGGAGCAGCGGGCCGGCCGCACGCCCGCGGACATCGATCCGCGGCTCGCCGCGCGGGTGATCGTCCAGGGGGGCGGCGAGGTCATCACCCGGCAGGTGGTCGGCGGCGACGGCGGCGACGACGCCGACGTCGCCCGGGAACTCGCCCACGGCTACTGGCACGGCGTGTACCGCCGCCCGGCGCTCGGGAACTGACAGCGGTCGCCTGCCGCCGCCCGGCCCGCCGCACTCACCCGGCAACGGGGAAGCGATACGGACGTGCGGCGGGAAACCCCTTCAGGGCGCCGGGATTTCGAACTCCGCGCGGTCCGCCCGCCCGCCGGGTCGGCGATCCGCTGGTTCGGGACCGTGAGCAGCCTCGTCACGGACGCTCTCCCGCCCCCGCGCGCGGCGCCCCGGTCAGACCCCCGGAATGACATACGGCACGTCCAGCAGGATCCGGTGCCCCACGATCTTCCCCTCGCCGTCGATCCGGCGCAGGTCGGTGTCGTAGTACCCGGACTCGATGGGTTGCACGCTGCCCTGGGAGCCGAAGGTACCCTCCGCCCAGCCGCCCTCGGGGCGCGCGGCGGCCTCGACGCGGAAGACGATGAACTGGGCGTTCATGTGGGCACGGTCACCGTCGACCTCGATGATGTGGTCGGCGGTCACATGGTGGCTGGAGCCGCCCACGGGGTGCGGGGCCAGGTAGTGGTCCACCGCGTACTCCACGGCCGCCCCACCGATCATGGGCGGCGCGACCGGCGCGACCGGCGCGTGGGTGCCGGGGCCCGTCCTGGAGAAGCTCTGCACGACCGCGTCGTCGGTGAACAGCGCCCCCTGAGTCGTGCCGTCGCGCTGGTCCGTGGCCCGTACGTAGCGCGCCAGAACCTCCTGGATCTTGCGCTCGTCGCTCATGGCGGCCCTCTCCTGTCGTACCGGGAGACCCGTCGGGGCTCCGGCCGGTGTCTCCCAGCGGTTCCCCCAGCCTCCACCCGCGCCCCACGACGATGAAGGGACCGTGAGCCTGGGTGCGGGGCACCCAGGCTCACGGTCCCTTCCTCACCCCCCGCCGATGCGGTGAAGTCGAAGGCGCGGCAGTCGCCGTCTTGGTGCATCTGAAGGAGCACGCATGTCCACGCCAGCAGAATCGAAGACCATCCTGATCACCGGCGCCAGCAGCGGCATCGGCGAGGCCACCGCGCGCCAGCTCGCCGGGCTCGGCCACCGGGTGCTCCTCGGTGCCCGCCGGACCGACCGCCTTGCCGCCCTCGCCGGAGAGCTTCGCGCGGTCGGCGACTCGGTCGCCCACCGCGAACTCGACGTGACCAGTCTGGACTCCGTGCGCGCCTTCGCCGCCGCCGGCGTGGAGGAGTACGGCGGTGTCGACGTGCTGATCAACAACGCCGGCGTGATGCCGTTGTCACCGATCGAGGACCTGCGCATCGCCGAGTGGGAACAGATGATCGACGTCAACCTGCGCGGGGTGCTCCACGGGATCGCCGCCGTGCTGCCTCAGATGCGGCGGCAGGCGGGCGGCCACATCGTCAACGTGTCGTCGGTGTCGGGGCACCGGGTGGATCCGACCGCCGCCGTCTACAGTGCCACCAAGTTCGCCGTGGCCGCGGTGTCGGAGGGGTTGCGGCAGGAGAGCCGGGACATCCGGGTCACCGTCGTCAGCCCCGGATTCACACAGAGCGAGTCGACGCACCGCGGTGGCTCGCCGGAAGCCCAGGGTGCCGCCCGGAAAGCGGCTGAGCAACTGGCGATCCCCGCCTCGGCCATCGCCGACGCGATCGCCTTCGCCATCGACCAGCCGGCGAACGTCGACGTCAACGAACTGATCGTGCGCCCCACCGCACAGGGCTGACGGCCGAGGCGCTCGGCCGCTCCGTGCCTGGCGGTGGGAGGGTCGGCGGTGACGTCGGTGGTCACTGCGTGAATGACGGGCCCGGTACCTCGGCGCCCGGGGCGCCGGGCCCTGGCGTCATGCCGGCGAGCAGGCGCAGGCACTCCTCCGAGGCACTGCCCGGCAGCGCGTGGTAAGTGACGAGAGTCTGCCGGTGGACGCCGGGCACCAGCAGCTTCTCGTAGCGCAGTTCCAGAGGACCGACCTGGGGATGCTGGAACAGGCTCGCCGAGACGGAGCAGATCGCCGTGCGCGCGCTCGCCGCGCGCGGGGAGGCGACGGCCGCCGAACTCGCCGGCGACGATCCCCGCCTCAGTACGACGGTCGTCCTCGCGGCGGGCAAGAAGTACGAGGGCACGCAGAAGGTCGCGAGCAGACTGCTGCTCCTGCTCGCCGCCGAGGGCCGCGTGGTGCGGGGCCGGCCGCGCGGATCCTGGACCTCGCACCAGTACCGCTGGGCACCGCTGACCGACTGGTCACCCGGCGGTCTCGCCGAGTGGGACATCCACGAAGCTGAGGAAGAACTGGCCCGGCGCTGGCTGCGCGCCTACGGTCCGGCCACTGCGGACGACCTGCGCTGGTGGGCGGGGTGGACCAAGACTCAGGTCAAGCGCGTGTTGACAGCACTCGAGCCGGTCGAGGTCGATCTCGGCACCGGCACGACGGGTCTGCTCCTGCCCGACGACCTGGAGGAGACCGAGCCGCCGGGGCCGTGGGCCGCGCTCCTGCCGGCCCTCGACTCCACCCCCATGGGCTGGCACGAACGCGACTGGTTCCTCGGCGACCACGGCCCGCGCCTTTTCGACCGGGCGGGGAACATCGGCCCCTCGCTGTGGTGGGACGGCCGCATCGTCGGCGGCTGGGCCCAGGACAGCAGTGGTGAGATCGTGTGTCGCTTCTTGGAGGACGTCGGTGCTGACGCCGAGGCGGCGGTGCGCGCGGAGGCGGAACGCCTCGTCGTCCCCCTGGGCGACGTCAGACTGAGCGCCCGCACGCGAGGGCGTACGTGGCTGGAGGACGAGCTGGCGGGGTAGCGTCAGAGAGGCCGTAGGGAGGTGGGGGCCGGTGGACGCCGACCCCCACCTGCGTCTCGTCGCGACCGGAACGCAGACCTGAGCGACGGGTGGCGGCGGGCGTACGGGAAAGGTCACTTGACGTAGTGACGGGAGGTTGGACCGTGCCGTGCGGACCATTTTGCGTGCCGTACGGCAATCGGCTCAGCAGCTCTTCGGCCGCTGCGGTGAGGGGTGTTGACCGTCCGTGCGCTGCGCGCCCTGCGAGTGCGGGCCCTCAAGGGTCCGGCGAAGGTGGGGCGGTGTCTGTGTCCTCGCCCGGCCTGCCCGACGGCCGACAACCCGGCTGCCGCAGCGGCCGCATGGGCAGCGTCAAGTGGGGAACACCCCGACGTCCTGGCATCCACACACGACCGCCGAAAGTACGCGGCCAGGGACACACCACACGCCCACTGCCGCTCGCGCAGATACGTCTCCTGGCTGACCAGCCAGTCCGCCAGGCTCACGACACCTGTCTCCAGGAACGCCGCCGACGCCTCCAGCCGTTCGGGTGGCGCCGGGCGCCCGAGCGCCTCGAAGACGGCACCGATGTGAGCAGCCCGTTGCCGCGCCCGGGCCGGACCGCCCAGCAGGTCCAAGTTCGCCGGGTGGAGGCCTGTGAGTTCGTGGAAACGACCGCGGTGGCCCCCGATGATCTCCCCGACTTGCCGCAGCGCCGCGTTCACCGAGTCGTCGCCCTCCCCAAGCCCAAGAGCCGCCAAGACCTCCTTCCGTTTCCAACCCCGCCCAAGCCGCGCGGTTGCTCCATGATGTTGCCCAACAGCGCGGGCGAGGTCCTCATCTGGAGGCGTTCTTCGGCTGCGTGTACCACGCGGCGACGCGGTCGGCGGAGGTCATTCACCTCCGCCTCGATGGGTGCCGCCGGCGGGGTCGGTCCGGATCAGTGTCTGGCGTCCCCGCCGCAGGTGTCTGGGTAGTCGTGCCAGGGCGAGCCGGGTGGTGGTGATGTGGTCGGCGGCAGAGTTGGAGCCTGCGTTGCCTGGCCGCAGCAGGGCGGCCACCGGTTCCCCGGAACCGGCCGGCCCGTGGTCGATGTAGGCGACCAGCGGATGGTGGCCGAAGGACTTCTTCCGGCTCGCGGTGGCGTCCTGCTTCTCGGAGTGCGCGAGGGCCAGCATCCCGTCAATGCCCACGACGTCCTTGCCGTCGGTGGCCGGACTGCTCGCACCGGCCGGTTCCCAGACCCGTGTTCGGGCTTGGGATCGTGCGTCCCGAATCGCCGCGAGAGCGTGAGGCCCGGCCGCGGCGAGGGTGTCGATCAGACGGGAGACCGTCGGATCGGAAGCCACTGGGCCCAACACCTCCGGATCGGCCCGCCGCATGGCGACGTCTGCCAGACAGTCTCCGCCGAGTGCGACGGCCAGGGCCACATCCAGCAGGATCCTGCCCGGATCGTGCACGGCTCGCGGCTTGTGCCATGGCGTGAGTCCCGCTGATATCACCGTGCCCAGGAGGGACTTGCGGGCTGTCTCGACCAGCAGGCCCGGGCTCCTTTCCTGGCAGCTGACAGGACTCTCGACACATCCCCTCGTTGCAGTTCAGAGGCACTCTCCATTTATTTGATCAAGACCCGGACAGGCCTACTCACGAAAGCGCGAGGCTAGAAGAAGCCCAGCTTCTTCGGCGAGTACGACACCAGGAGGTTCTTGGTCTGCTGGTAGTGCTCCAGCATCATCTTGTGCGTCTCGCGGCCGATTCCGGACTGCTTGTATCCGCCGAACGCCGCGTGCGCCGGGTACGCGTGGTAGCAGTTCGTCCAGACACGGCCCGCCTGGATGGCGCGGCCCGCGCGGTACGCGGTGAAGGCGTCGCGAGTCCACACACCGGCGCCGAGACCGTACAGGGTGTCGTTGGCAGTCTTGACGGCGTCGTCGAAGTCGTCGAAGGAGGTGACGGAGACGACCGGGCCGAAGATCTCCTCCTGGAAGATCCGCATGCGGTTGTCGCCCTCGAAGATGGTCGGCTGGACGTAGTAACCACCCTTCAGCTCGCCGTCGTACTCGATGCGTTCACCGCCGGTGAGGACCCGGGCGCCTTCCTGCCGGCCGATGTCCAGGTAGGAGAGGATCTTCTCCAGCTGGTCGTTGGAGGCCTGGGCGCCGATCATCGTGTCGGTGTCGAGGGGATGGCCGGGCTTGATCTGCCGGGTGCGGGCGACGGCGGCGTCGAGGAACTCGGCGTAGTGGCCGCGCTGGACGAGGGCGCGGGACGGGCAGGTGCACACCTCGCCCTGGTTGAGCGCGAACATGGTGAAGCCCTCGAGGGCCTTGTCGCGGAAGTCGTCGTCGTGGGCCCAGACGTCGTCGAAGAAGATGTTCGGTGACTTGCCGCCGAGTTCGAGGGTGACCGGTTTGATGTTCTCGGAGGCGTACTGCATGATCAGCCGCCCCGTGGTGGTCTCCCCGGTGAACGCCACCTTCGCCACGCGCGGGCTCGACGCGAGCGGCTTGCCCGCCTCGACGCCGAAGCCGTTGACGATGTTGACCACGCCCGGCGGCAGCAGATCCGCGATCAGGCTCATCCAGTAGTGGATGGAGGCCGGGGTCTGCTCGGCGGGCTTGATGACGACCGCGTTGCCCGCCGCGAGCGCCGGGGCGAGCTTCCAGGTCGCCATCAGGATCGGGAAGTTCCAGGGGATGATCTGCGCGACGACCCCGAGCGGCTCGTGGAAGTGGTACGCCACCGTGTCCTCGTCGATCTCGCCCAGCGAACCCTCCTGCGCGCGGATCGCACCCGCGAAGTACCGGAAGTGGTCGATGGCCAGCGGGATGTCGGCGGCCAGCGTCTCCCGCACCGGCTTGCCGTTCTCCCAGCTCTCGGCGACCGCCAGCGGCTCGAGGTGCGCCTCCATGCGGTCGGCGATCTTCAGCAGGATGTCGGAGCGCTCCGTCACCGACGTGCGTCCCCAGCCGGGCGCGGCCGCGTGCGCCGCGTCGAGCGCCCGCTCCACGTCCTCCGCGGTGCCGCGGGCGATCTCGGTGAACGGCTGCCCGTTGACCGGCGAGGGGTTCTCGAAGTACTGCCCCCTGGCGGGCGGCACGCACTCGCCGCCGATGAAGTGGTCGTAGCGCGCCTGGTAGGAGACGATCGCGCCCTCGGTGCCGGGTGCCGCGTAACGGGTCATGCTGGCCTGCCTCCCGATGAAGCGCTGCCCGCCGTTGGGCAGCTTCCGGCGCGAGGCTAGGAACCGGAACGTTGCGAGGACGTTGCGCGGCCGGTCAGCGTGCCGCCCGACTTGGCGGAGCCGCGGGTTCCGCCGCAAGTTCCGACTCCAGCGCCGTGAGCCGTGCCCGTACCGCCGCCGTCGGCCGCACCGCCGCGAGCGCCCGCCACACCTCGAGGTCGTCCTCTCCCCAGAGGGCGTGCGCCCAGTCGGCCAGCAGGTCGGGGTCGCGGCGGGCGATCAGCGCGGCCCGCAGCCCGTCGGCCAGGCGTCGCCTCAGCCGCACCACGGCGGGGGCCTGTGAGGTGGGCAGCAGCGGGCCCCCGTACGCCGCGGCGGCCGCCGTGACCGCGCCCGCCCGCAGCCGCCGTTCGACGGCCGTGACATCCGACTCGACGGGAGCCGTCAGCCGGTAGGGCCGGGAAGCGAGCAGTCCCGGCCCGAGCAGCCTGCGCAGCCGGGCCAGTTCGGCGCGCAGGGTCACCGGTGGCACCGACTCGTCCTCGTACAGCGAACACAGCAGTTCGTCTCCGGTCATCCCCTCGGGATGGCGGGCCAGCAGCACCAGCAGTTCGCTGTGCCGGCGGGTGAGGACGATCCGGCGGCCGTCCAACCGGAGCACGGCCTCGTCCCGGCCCAGCGCGGTCAGCGCGCGCGCCTCGCCGGCGGGCCCGGGCGGCGCGAGCAGGGCGAGCTGCGACTCGGCGGCGCGTGCCACCGCCTGTACGAAGCCCAGGCTGTGCGGGTGTGCCAGCCCGTCCCCACCCGTGATGTCCACCGCGCCGAGCACCCGGCCGCTGCGCGGATCGTGGACCGGCGCGGCCGCGCAGGTCCACGGCTGGACCCGCCGGATGAAGTGCTCCGCGGCGAACACCTGCACCGGCCGGTCCACGGCGACCGCCGTACCCGGCGCGTTCGTGCCGACCGCGGTCTCCGCCCAGCGCGCGCCCGGGACGAAGTTCATCCGGTCCGCCCGGCGCCGGGTCGCCGGGTGGCCCTCTACCCAGAGCAGCCGGCCGTTCGCGTCGCACACCGCGAGCAGATGCTCGCCGTCCGCGGCGAACGGCCCCATCAGCTCGCGGAGCAGCGGCATCACCCGGGCCAACGGGTGCTCGGCGCGGTAGGCGCCCAGGTCCCCGTCGCTGAGTTCGACGCTGGCGGTCCCGTCCGGGCCCACGCCGGCCCGCGCGCTGCGCCGCCACGAGTCCGCCACCACCGACCGCACCGGCCGCGGCACGGTGCCCGCCGTGGTGAACGTCTCGTGTGCCCGGCGCAGCACGCGGACGCGCTCGGCGGGGTCGGTCCCGGGCTCAAGGGCCACCCATGGATCGGTCAACGGGGCCTCCCGGACGACGATGCGGCTGGGGACATCGTCACTCGGGGTGGTGACCCGGACAACCGGTCAGGCGAAGTTGACCAGTCTGATGTAGCGGACCCAGTCCCAGTCGGGCCCCGGATCGATGTGGTCGCTGCCCGGTACCTCGTAGTGGCCGATGATGTGGGCTCGGTCCTTCGGGATGCCGTACGTGTCGCAGACCGCCGCCGCCAGCTTCGCCGACTGCTCGTACAGGGCGTCGGTGAAGTAGGCGGGCTGGTCCGTCCAGCCCTCGTGCTCGATGCCGACGCTGCGGGTGTTGTAGTCCCAGTTCCCGGCGTGCCAGGCGACGTTCGCCTCGCGCACGCACTGTGCGACGTGCCCGTCGGCGGAGCGCACCAGGTAGTGCGCGGACACCGCCTTCTGCGGGTTTTGGAAGATGGCCAGGGTGTCGGCGTACGTCTCCTGGGTGACGTGGATGATCACGCGGTCGATGGGGTAGGTGCCGGGCCGGCTCGCGGTCGTGTAGTTGGAACTGGTCGCCGGCTGCCACTCGGCCCCCGGGTAGTCGACGGCTTCGGTTCGGGTACCGGTCTGTGGGGCGGGCAGCAGTGCCTGGGGGACGGCGGTGAGCGCCGCGCCCTTGAGCAGGTGTCGTCTGGTGGGCAGTGGTCTGTCCCGGTCCATGCTGGTGGTCGCCTTCCGGAGTGGAGGGTGGGTGGGGGAGCGGGCTGCGTGATCGGGGCACGGTCGGTCGCGGAGGGCCGCGGCCGTTTCGCACCGCCGGCCGCGCGGCCATGCCGTGCGGATCCCGGCCACGCAGATGTCGCTGGGCTCGCACATGTTGGCCAACGGCCCTGCGGCCGTCCGCGTTGCGGACCGACACGCGTCCAGCCCAGCGAACCCGCAGTCACCTCGCGCAACGTGACGGTGTCGTGCGACAGCCCCTCAGACGTCTCTCCCGACATGTGTTTCCCCCGCCCGGACGTGTCCCCTCGTGCACTCTCCGCGCCGCCGTCCCGAGTCCATGGCGGCCGCGCCTGACGTGAATCACGGTAGGGCGCCTGCCGGTTGTGCAGGAGACCGGCGGACTTTTCCGTGGACGACCGAGGAGTTGGGGACAACTCCGCCACCCGGTCGAGTGAAGTCGTCCGGGTACTTCTCCCGGTCCCGCCCCTGTGACGGTCCTGTGACCGGAGGAGTGGCTTCCATCACAGCCCACTGTGGCCAGGTACTGATCCACTCGGTGGATGCGTGCCGCCCCCGCCATCGTGTCGACTGCCGTCGCCGGCGTCCTTCTCCTGGTCACCTCGTGCTCCCGAGCCACCGGTCTCGCGGTCCCGTCCGGCAGCCCCTCGTGCGGTGCGCGACTCTCCTCGGGACCCGCCGCGTCCGCCGAGCCGGCCGCGGAGCCGTCCACCGGGCCGACGGCCGATGTCCGCATCAGCGCCCCGGGTGGCGACGGCACGCACGACTGCGGCTGGTTCCAGGTCACCAACCATGCGACGCAACCGCTCACCTACACCATCACCTTCGCCTTCGTCTCCGGCGGTGGGTCACCCGTGTCCGGCACGGAGCGGATCGTGCCGAACGTCGGCCCCGGACGGACGGTGACCGGCACGGTCGGCACGAGCGACCTGCCGCCGGGCGGGCGGGGCTGGTCGGGAGTGAGCATCAAGAAGGTGCGCAGCGTCCCCGCCGACGAGGCCCCCGCGCCGGGCGGTCCCTGCCCGTCCTCGGGACTGCGGCTGTACGCCGACGAGGGCGCTGCCGCCATGGGCCTCCGTGTGGTGGGCCTGCACCTGGTGAACTGCGGGACCCGGCCCCAACGGCTCACCGGCTACCCCCGTGTCAGCCTCCTCGACGAGGATCACCGTCCGGTCGACGGGGTGCGGATCCTGCACGGTGGCTCGGCCATCGCCTCCGGCACCGGCGCGGACGGCCCGGCCCGCCCCCTCTCCCTGAAACCGGGTCAGAGCGCGCACGCGGGGCTGGTCTGGCGCAACACCGTCCTGTCCGGCACTGCGGTCGGCGTCCCCTACGTCAGGGTCTGGGCGAAGCCGGGCGCCTCACCGGTGATGGTCACACCGGAGCTGGACCTGGGCACCACCGGGAAGCTCGCCGTGGGTCCCTGGAAGCGGGACGCCTAGTACTGCAACGACACTCCGTGATGCCCTCTGCGTTGGTAATGACTGATGCGGGCTGGTGCTTGGCTTCTTCTTCGCCATAGTGACCATGCGAGTACGTGCTGGGTTCGGTGGCGGATCGGAGAGGAGATGCGGTTGAAGAGCCGCCGGGCT
>NZ_JBEXLP010000084.1:0-30932 GCF_040610035.1 Streptomyces sp. NPDC004542 | reverse complement strand
CGAACAGAACTGACCACTCGTCAGCTATCTCTCCCGTCACAAAGTGACCAACGACGCGCAACACTCCACGTCACGGAGTGTCGTTGCAGTACTAGTAGCGGTATGCCAGCTCACCCCTGCCCTAAAAATGAGGCCGTTGAAGCCATCGGCCCAGCTCAGAGCATCGTCTACCTGCCCTCAAAAATGGGGCATCGCTGCCCGTGACAGCCTTGGTCCGGTCTTGAAAACGTTGCGGCTGCGCAACCGTCTCCTCAGACCTGGGTCAGGGGGCGCGTCTGGGGATGCGTTCGCCGCATCCATTCCGCAGCCGAACAGGAACTTCGTCATGAGTCACGTCGCTACAGCTGTGCCGATCGGCCCTTTCTACGACCGGGCCGATCGGCAGAGCGCGCCGGCGCTGGTCAACTTCCATCTGCGGGAACTCGGCCTCGGTGAAACGGGAGTCGTCAAGAAGTCCGCCAGAGGTCACCAGGTCGTCGACATCGTTCCGTCTGCGGGCAGGGGTGTGTGTCGGGCATCGGTGCTGACCGAGGCTGCGTGGCCGGAGGGGGCGGACCTGTGCGTGCTCGTGTCGTGGGCCCCGGACATCGCTTTCCGTCGGAACGATCGCACGGGCGCTCTCCCGGCGGGTGCCGAGGCTCACTGGCGGGAGCGGATCGGGGCAACGGCCCTCGCTCTACGCTCCATCGGCTACCAGGTCGAGCCGGCGCGCTTCCGGACGTCGCCGCACCTGTTCCCCTCTGCCGAGGATGGCGTCCCAGGCCATCGTCGACCGGCTCACCTTCGAGGCCCACATCATCGAGACCGGCACCCAGTCCTTCCGGCTGGCCAGCACCACCGCCAAGCGCAAGGCGGCTGCCGCTGCCTGATCCAGCCGTCACCAGTCGAGGGCGGGCGCCACAACACGGCGCCCGCCCTTTCGCGTTCCTGTCAGGGGAAGCGATCGGGCGGGCGTCGTGAATCACACGCTACCGCCACCAACTAGGGCCAAAAGACACGATCTTGCTTCGTCGCAGGACAGCCCGAAAACGTCACCCGATCGAGGGTGGGGCCAGAACAATCCGTTCCTCCCGCAGACCTCACGGACCGTTCACCCATACGGCCCAAAAGTGGGGCCACAACAACTCGGCGCAGTGGGGCCAAATCTGCCCGGCGAAAACAGACGGGCTACCCGATCTGAACGCCGCCCTCGCGGCGCAGCCGGCCCGGACCGTGGTCTACGTCTGTGGCCCTGGTCCCATGATCGACGCCGTACGCGAGACGGCACGCATCCGCGGATGGGACCCGCGCCGTGTGCGCTACGAGGTCTTCAACGCCGCCCACCATCCCGGCGACACCGACTTCGCCGTGCGTCTTCGAAGCGGGGAGACCGTACGCGTGGGCGCCGGCGTCACCATCCTCGACGCCCTCGAAGCCTCCGGCGTCGACACCCTGTCCGACTGCCGGCGCGGGGAGTGCGGCTTGTGCGTCACCGACGTCCTCGACCCGCATGACGGCATCGACCACCGCGACAGCTACCTCACGGCGGAAGAGCGCGGCACCTCCACCCAACTGGCCCTCTGCTGCTCGCGGGCGGCAGGCCAGCTCATCGACATCGACATCGGCGGAACGGCAAAGAACCTGTCATGACCGAGACCCTCACACCCAGCACGTCCGACGAAAGCCTCTCGAACGACGCTGCCGTGTTCGCGGCCATGGAGCCCCACGATCCCGGCCAGTTCGCCACCCACGCCACCCCGTTGATCCGCAATTGCTGGTACGTCGCGGGCCTGGGCAGCGAGATCGGCCGCACGCCCCTGGCACGCAAGCTCCTGGGCACCGATGTGGTGCTGTACCGGACCGAAAGCGGCACCCCGGTCGCCATGCGCAACCGGTGTCCCCACCGCTCCTTCCCGCTCGCCCGCGGCAAGCTCACCGGCGACCGGCTCGTCTGCGGCTACCACGGCATGGAGTTCGAACCGGACGGGGTATGCGCCCGCATGCCGGCCCTGTCCACCACCCCTGCCACGGTCACGATCCGGACCTATCCGGTGGCCGACCGCGGTCCCCTGACCTGGATCTGGATGGGCTCCCCCGCCCTCGCGGACGAAGCGCTCATACCCGACACCCGCTGGCTCGCCGACCAGCGTTGGGGCACCGTCTCGGGCCAGTACCACATCGACTCGGACTACGTGGCGATGCACGAGAACCTCATCGATCAGACCCACTTCCCCTTCCTCCACCCGGACACCGTGGGAACACCGGAGTACGCCCGGTCCAAGCTCAAGGCCACCACCGAGAACAACCAGGTCGTCATCCGACGCGAGCTGCGCGACTCGCCCCCGCCGGCCGTCTACGGCGTCCCGGCCGACATCATGCACAAGCGTGTCGACCGCACGTCCGAGGCCAGGTTCGTCTCGCCGGCCATGCACGCGGCCTTCGCCGAGATCATCGACCACGCGCCCGACCCGGGCAAGCCGTCCAACTACCGCTACAACATCACGCATCTCTTCACGCCCGAGACGAACACCTCCATCCACTACTGGTGGTTCAACTCCCGGGACTACCAGCCCGGAAACGCCGAAATAGACGCGTTCCTTCATGAGGCCTCGTCCCAGGCCTACCTCGAAGACGTCGAAGCACTGCAGTGGATCATGGAAGTCGTCAAGACCGACGCAGACCCCCAGATCGACCTGAGCTTCGCCCCCGACAAGCCCGGCCTGATGGCACGCCGCATCATGTACCGCATCGCCGCCCGGGAGCAGAGCTAACCCCAGGCCGCGGGGTCTCACCCGAACCAACCGGCTGTTCCAGTCCCCGGTGACACCGCGGCGTCGCCGCCACCGGCGCGACGGGGCCCGGGGACAACGACCAAACTCTTCTTTCGGGCCGCGGCATCTTCCCGCGGACGCCAGCCTCGTGCTGGCGGGAACGGCAGGACGTCGAGTCGACGCCCGGACGGCGTCCCTTGAAGTGAGGAGATCGTGGAGCCCGGCGCTTTCTGATCCGGGCTCGGCCGCCGACCAGCCGGGGCTGGTTGCGGGGTTGCGGTCATCGGCACGACGGCTTCACTGCTGAATCGGCACGGCACGCTGGACAAGTCCGCAATCGCCAGATCCGAGGTCGTCCAAGCTCATACCTGGAACGGTGAGCGAACACTCAAGGTCGATGGCACACGGGATACGAGGCTCGCGCAGTCGACCACCACGACGTGCCGCTGCTGTGCCGGCGGTTCGGGATCCCTGTGCCCAGGCGCTTCAAGGCCTTGGAGTCCCCCAGCCGCGTCCACCCCGACCGGATCCCGGCAGTCGTCCACCAAGGGCGCCCCGCTCCCGGGCCTGCCGCAGCCGTGCACGCCGGGACACCGAGGCCTCCCCGCAGCCGATCCGCCCGCAGAAGCCACAGCCCCCGGCTCTCCCCTCGGCATCCTCGCCGACACCCACTACGCCCCCTCCGTGTCTCCCCGCCTCGCGCGGGGCCGCCGAAGGCGACCGAACCGGGCGGCGGCGCCGGGCCGTTCCGCGCGCACGCGCCATCGGCTCCCTTCCCCGCGCCCCCTTGCCCCATTGAATAGACGCCACGACTAGTCTAGCCTCGGCATCGATAGACGCAACGGCCTGTCTCGCCTTATGGCCGGCGGTTCCGTCACCCTTCCGGCTTTCCTCCGCACTCACGAGAGGCCACTTCAGTGGGGAACTCGACCATCGGCACCGCGGCCCCCGCGGGCGCTCGCACTCGAGCGGGCGGCCACACGCTCGCCGTGATCAGCGTGGCCTTCGCCTTCTGGATCACCATGGCGGGGACGACGGCGCCCACGCCGCTGTACCCGCTCTACGGGGAGGCGTTCGGTTTCACGCCTTTCACCGTCACGGTGGTCTTCGCCGTCTACGCCCTGGGGGTCGTCCTGGGGCTGCTCACCTTCGGGCGGCTCTCCGACCAGGTGGGCCGGCGCCCCGTCCTGGTCGCCGCGACACTGCTGTCCGTCTGCGCCGCGGCCGTCTTCCTGGTGGCCCAGGATCTGGCCGCCGTACTCATCGCCCGGGTCATCTCCGGTTTCTCCGCGGCGCTCGTCACGGGTGCGGCCACCGCTTCGCTGGCCGAACGGCTCGGACAGCACAGCCGCATCAAGCCCGCCACCCTCGCCCTGTTCGCGAACATGGGGGGGCTGGCCTGCGGCACCCTGCTGGCGGGCATCCTGGCGGACCTGGCGCCGTCCCCCCTGCGCACACCGTGGGTGGTCATGCTGGCCCTCGCCGCCGTCGGCACGGTCGGTGTCCTGGTGAACGGTGAGAGTTCCGGCCACCGGACCGGTTTCTCCCTTCAGTTCCAGCCCCTGCACGTCCCCGCGGAGATCCGGTCGGACTTCCTGCGCTCGGCCATGGCGGGCGGCGCCGGGTTCGCCGTGCTCGGCGTGCTGACCGCGGTGACGGGACTGTTCCTGGGCGGGGTGCTGAACGAGACCAGCCACTCGCTGACGGGCCTGGTGGTCTTCATCGCCTTCGCCTGCACCGCGTTCGGCCAGCTCCTGGTCCGGACACTGAAGCCCGCCCGAGCGCTCCCCCTGGCCTGTGTCGGCCTGATCGTCGCGGCCGGCCTGATCGGTGCCGCCATGGCGAGCAGCACACTGGCCCCCTTGCTCGTGGGGGCCGCCGTGAACGGTCTCGCCACGGGCGTCGCGGTCGGTCACGGCATCGGCAGCATCACCACGCGCAGTGCTCCGCAGCACCGGGGGGCATCCGTCTCCACCTTCTTCGCCATCCTCTACTCCATGCTGGCCGTGCCCGCCATCGGGGTGGGTGTCCTGATCCGGGAGACCAGCCTGCGCCCCGCGGGCGAGACGTTCAGCGCGGTGGTGGCGGCGCTCGCCCTCTGCGTCCTGCTCAGCCTGCTCCGCTCACGGGCGAAGGCGGCGTGAGCCGGCCTCCGCGAGGACCGTCTCGCACCGGACCCGCCTGTGTCAGAATCACGAAGACCCCAGACTCGAAAGGCTGACGGAACCATCAGCACCACGCGGAAACCAGCAGCGGTCTGCGACCAGCACCCCGTCGTCAGCCGCACCGGGCCCCGGCGCAGCGAGAGCGTCCGGCTCGCCGTCCTGAACGCCGCCGACGACCTCCTGGTCGAGCGGGGGTTCGCCGCCCTGACCATCGAGGGCATCGCACAGCGCGCGGGGGTGGCCAAGCAGACGATCTACCGCTGGTGGAAGTCCAAGGTCGACATCCTGCTGGACACGCTCACCGACGACGCCCGCGAAGCACTGGAGTGGCGTACGGGAGACGGCGGCGCCGAGGCCGAGATCAGGGCCCACCTGAAGCGCGTGACCGACTTCTTCCAAGAGCCCGCCGGCCAGGTGATGCTGTCCCTGCTCGGGCATGCCCAACTGGACCAGGCGACCGCGGACGCACTGCGCTCCGGCTTCCTGTCGGAGCAGCGCCGGCGCGACATCGCGGGCCTGCGGGCCCTCTTCGGTCGCACGCGGGACGACCACGGGATCGACGACCGTACCGCCGACCACCTGGTGGACCTTCTCCTCGGTCCGCTCTACTACCGGCTTCTGGTCCTCGGCAAGCCGATCGACGAAGACCTCGTGAACAGCACGGCCCGGTTCGTCGTCACGCTCGTCCGGGAGTAGCCCTCCCCTTGAGTCCTCACTCTCGTCGCACGCGGGGGGCCGGGCACTTCGGTGGCCGGCCCCCCGCATACGGCATCAGTGCAGAGTGATACAGCCGGACCGGATTCCCGCGATCACGGCTTCGGTGCGCGATGCGGCACCAAGCTTGATGAAAATCGAGTGCAGGTGGACCTTGACGGTCCTCTCGGAAATCCCAAGGACCCTTCCGACCATCCTGTTGGAATATCCTTCCTTGATCCCGTCCAGAACCTGCCGCTCTCGTGGCGTGAGAACGGGGACATCCCTCTCGGTCATTCGACCTGATTCTCCCACGTCAGAGTCCGCCAGAGAGACTAATTAATCTCTCGGAATTCGCACTGGACACACGCGACATGCAGCTCCCCCTGCCTTACGACGGCCTTCCGCCAGCACACCCCTGCGCTAGCGCCATTGCTCGCACGGACGCCCTGATTGCAATAACTTCTTGCCGTTTCATCATACAGAGCAAATCGGGCGCGATCGTTAAACGTGGGTTACGTCATGCACAATTGGTTGCGCGCTAAAATTCTTGCGATCATTCCTGCACGCCGAGGGCGAAATCCGGCCATCATCCCCAAGAATAGGGGAGGCGATCATTCCGGTAGATAAAAATGCAGGCTGCACACAATTTCACCGGCCACTCCCCCGCGCCCCGGCGTGCGCCGGGAGACGAAGACCACCAGGTAAGAGACGAGACAGGCCGGCGTGACAGCTTTTCACCCGGGTCGACAGAGCACGCTTCCGTCACTGCGGGAGATGTCTCGAACGCGACGCACCGGGAATTCAGAAACGGCCATGCCCCGTCTTCCCCAATAGGAGCGAGACTCTCGGAAGATAGACTCTCGGAAGATATTATCTTCACGCGGCCTTCAGTCCGGCAGGAAGAGAATGCAGATCCGTCCGATAAAACCGGAAAGAACATCCGCACCACGGGCTCGCCCGGAAAGCGAATATGGCACACACGAGAGATTGTCATTCCATCGCCGGAAGCATCGGATCGATGCGGCAAGGAATACAAATTCCACTCGTCTGCAGCGAATATCGGAACTCCGCGCACCATCAGGATTCAACGCCGCGCACACCGCGGCACGCACTCCATGACAGCGACTCTGACGCCGCCGGTATCACGCGCTTCAGTCAACGCAAAAAGCGCCACGGAACGGACGGGTCTCGCCCGCACACGCCGATCGCCATTCCGCTGGGGCTCTCCGCCGTCCTGGCGGCATTCGGCGCGGGGCATTCCTGACTTCTCGGCCGATAGGGGATTCGCCGAGCGCTGCTGCTTCGGGCACAAAGAAACTCGGCCCCGGCAGGGTTCAAAGCGCTGTCGATTCCCTTCCGGCAGGCAAGCACCCCGGCGCCCGGCCACGGGACCGGGCCGGTGCGCGCCGGCTCAGGCGGGTCGTCCGCCGCGCGCTCGCGCGCCCGTCGCGCACGAGCCGGCCCCGGCCGGCCGCCGCGCCCCCGGGGCCAGCCCGTGGAGCAGGGCGTCGACACCGCCGGGTGGGACCGAGGCGGTCTCGTCCGCCAGGCAGTCGACGCCGACGACGGCTCCGAGGAGCAGCCGGGCGACGAGCCACGGCTCGATACCGCCGGGTACGTCCCCTTCCGCGACCGCCCGCTCGACCAGGTCCACCAGCCGCCGGAACACCGCGGCACGGCACAGCGCGTCGAGGCCGTCCGCGTCGGGCGGGCCTGCTCCGCGCCACAGGAGGGCGTGTCCGGCCGGGTCGGCCGCCGCGGCGCCGGCCAGCGCCTTCAGCGCCGCGGCGAGGTCGTCGACGCCCCGGCCCGGGCCGTCCGCGCCGCTGCCCAGCGAGGCGAACAGGACGCCGCGCAGAGGGGCCGTGGCACACCTCAGCAGTTCGGACTTGCTGCGCACGTGCCGGAACACCGCGGCCTTGGTGATCCCGGCGCGCAGCGCGATGTCACGGATGCTCGTGGCGTCGTAGCCGCACTCGTGGAACAACGCCTTCGCGGCCGTGAGAACGTTCTCACGGCCGCGTCCGCGCGGCGGTGGCGATGGCCACCCCTGTGGGCTCATGCCAGGGCTTGCCCGCGGCACAGGACGAGCACGGCGTCGGCGACGGCGCTCCCACCGTCACCGAGCCTCTCCTCGAACCGGCCGCGGATCGCGTGCTCGCGCCCGGGGTCCGTCTTGCCGCCACCGCTTCCGGTGCGCAGGCGCTGGATCTCCCGGGACGCCGCGAGCCGCTCGCGCAGCATGACGATGACGGTGTCGTCCAACGTGTCGATCTGCTCCCGCAGCCGGCCGATGTCCTCGGCCGTGGACACCCCGGGAACGTGGCGCTCCCCCAGGTTCTCACTGTGCATGGTCGTACTCCTCCGCTCGGACAGACGTTTTCCGGGCCGTAGCGACTCGTACGAGCCCAGGCTGCGCAGGCCTGGCAGGCGCAGTTGCAGCAGGCCGACGGCGCGCGCGGTGGCGGGCCGGTCCGTGCCGCCCGGGCAGTCGGCGAACAGGACGGCGCCGTCCTCGCCGTGCGGGACGACGTCCAGACCGACCTCGCTCAGGAAGGGATGGCCCCGCAGTTCGTCCAGTCGCGCCTCGAACTGGTCCGGCCTTCCGGGAAACCGGCCGATCAGCGACGTACGGCCGCCCGGGGCGGACCCCGGCACCCGCGGCGTGCCACGGCGCGCGCAGAGCAGGAACCGCGTGGTGGCGCCGGGAGCGTCGTGGATCGCGGTGGCCGCGGCTTCGAGGCCGTAGCGCGCCGCGGTGAACTCTCCCGCGACCGCGGCGTCGCACCGGCCGTCCCTGACGCCGCGCGCCCCCTCGGCGTTGGAAGGCGCCGGAACCCATCGGGCCCACGGCAGATGCCGGTTCAGCCAGCCGCGCACCTGCGCCATCGCGTGACGGTGTCCGGTGACCGTGCGGATCTGCGCCGGCGCCGTTCCCGGGCGTACCAGGAGGGCGAACTCGACTTCGAGCACGACCTCCTTCAGCACGACCGGCGCCGGCGATCCCACCAGTGCGCCAGCCGTCTCCGGGACCGTCCCGGCGACGGTGTTGTGGATCGGCAGCATCGCGGCGTCGGCGAGCCCGGCGTCCACCCGCGCCAGGGCCTGGGCAGCCGTGGCGGCCGGGAGCAGTTCGGCTCCCCCGGCCTCCGGAACGAGTCCGAGGGCTCGTTCGGTGAACGTCCCCTCCGGCCCCAGATAGCTGAACCGCCACCGGCGTGCGGGACGTCCGAATCCGCCAGGCTCGGGATCCCTCCCTCTCCGCGCTTCGGTCGCGCTCATGTCACGCGGTCGCGAGGGCGGTGTCCACCGCGCTCGCCACGGCGCTCTTGGCGCGCCGCAGCTCCTTCTCCTCCAGGAGCCCCGGTGCGAAGGCCGCCGCGTCGACGGTCACGGTCGCGGCGGGGCGGCCCGCCTGGACGAGTTCCACCGTCGTCCGCAGGGTGAGCCGGCTCGGCTCCGACAGGTCGGACTCGTCCACCGTCAGCCGCAGGGTCGCGCCGACCGGGAAGAGGAAGTTCGAGAACGTGGTGTTCATCGAGTTGAGCACGATGTAGTAGCGCTGCTGCGGCCAGCGGGCGGTGAAGTACCCCTCCACCACCGCCAGGAACATCTGGCGGGCCGCCTCGATGGCCACCATGCCCTGCACATGGACCCGGTCCTGGACGTCGACGAGGAGTTCGTTGTGGTCGTGCAGGCGCAGGCCGGCCTCGAAGACACGGTCGGTCTCGACCTGGGTGAGACCGGCGACCAGGACGTTGTCCTCGCGGGCCTTGTGCAGTTCCTGGCGGCGGGCGGGCGTGCCCGTGCCGTGGACCAGGGCGACCCGGTCGTCGAGCCCGCGGCGCACGATCGCGTCACGGATGTAGGAGACCTCGAACTCGCCTATGCCCTGGCCGGTGACCACGTGCACGGGGCCCTGGAGCGCGTCCAGGTCTCCCGCGTCCAGAGCGCGTGTCAGGCCCGAGAAGGTCTCGGCGCCGACGGCCTCGGCGAAGTCACGGAACCGGTCACCGACGACGAGTCGGGAGGTGGTGGCGCTGCTCATGAATCATCCTCCTGGCTGAGGGGCCGCGCCAACGCACGGCCTCGACGGGGCCCGTTCAGCGTGGGCTCAGCGGCAGGCGCCCGGTAGCCGCCAGATGGGCATAGGGCCCCGCGCCTAGTGCCTGCGTCCTACACCGCACGGCTGGGCCCCCGCCGGTGCGGATCGGGGGGTAGAGCCGAGGTACTAGCCGTATCGGCCGACTGCCGCGGACGTTCCCCGACCCCGAATGCTGGTGCGGGAACGCCGGCTCCGGGCCCGGGCACGTGTCCGGCCGCGCGCTCGGCAACCGCCCCCTCTCCCACCCGGTCGAAGGAGCCTCTTCCCCATGACAGTTCTCGATCCACCAGGTGCCGGCGTGACGGACATGCTCCCCGGACGCCGGCCGCTGAGCCTCCTCGACGACGTGTCGGGGACCCGGGGTCTCGAACCGGCCGTGCTGCTGGAGCTGTACCGGCAGTTGGTGCGCGGGCGCCGCTACAACGAGCAGGCGACGGTCCTGACCAAGCAGGGACGGCTGGCGGTGTACCCGTCGACCACGGGCCAGGAGGCCTGCGAGGTCGGTGCCGTACTGGCCCTGGAGGCCCAGGACTGGATCTTCCCCACGTACCGGGACACCCTGGCCCTGCTGGTCCGGGGGGTCGACCCGGTGGAGGTGCTGACGCTGCTGCGCGGCGACTGGCACCACGGCTACGACCCGCGCGCGCACCGCATCGCGCCGCTGAGCACCCCGCTGGCCACCCAGACGCCCCACGCGGTGGGGCTCGCGCACGCCGCCGCCCTGCGCGGTGAGAACCTCGTCGTGCTCGCGATGACCGGGGACGGCGGCACCAGCGAGGGCGACTTCCACGAGGCGATGAACTTCGCGGCCGTCTACCGGGCTCCCGTGGTCTTCCTGGTGCAGAACAACGGGTACGCGATCTCCGTGCCGTTCAGCAAGCAGTCCGCCGCCCCCAGCCTGGCGCACAAGGCGATCGGCTACGGCATGCGGGGCGTGCTGGTCGACGGGAACGACGCGGCAGCCGTGTACACGGGGGTCCGCGAGGCCGCCCGGCACGCCCGCGACGGTGGCGGGCCGACGCTCGTCGAGGCGCTCACCTACCGCATCGACGCCCACACCAACGCCGACGACGCCACCCGGTACCGTGACGCGGCCGAGGTCGAGTCCTGGCGCCGGCGGGACCCCGTCCTCCGCATGGAGCGGCACCTGCGCGAGCGGGGGCTGCTGGACGACACCGGGGTGGAGCGCGTCCGGCGGGACGCGGAGGACCTGGCGCGGGACCTGCGCGACCGGCTCCTCGCGGACGCCGTCCCCGACCCGATGGATCTGTTCGAGCACGTCTACGCCCGCCGCACCCCGCAGCTGGACGAGCAGCGCTCGCTGCTGAGCCGGGAGCTGGCCGCCGTCCAGGAGGCGGGCGGACCCGGTACCGAGGAGGCCGGCCGGTGACCACCACCATGGATGTCGCCGCGGCCCGCGCCGCCGGCGGGGAGTCGGCGGTCGAGCGGACGACCCTGTCCAGGGCCCTCAACCGCGCGCTCCACGACGCACTGGCCGAGGACGACCGGGTGCATCTGCTCGGGGAGGACATCGGCACCCTGGGCGGCGTGTTCCGGGTCACCGACGGACTGGCCGGGACGTTCGGCGACAGCCGCGTCACGGACACGCCCCTGGCCGAGGCCGGCATTCTCGGCACCGCCGTCGGCATGGCCATGTACGGGCTGCGGCCCGTCGTGGAGATGCAGTTCGACGCGTTCGCCTACCCGGCCTTCGAACAGCTCGTCAGCCATGTCGCGAAGATGCGCAACCGCACCCGCGGCGCCCTGCCGATGCCGCTCACCATCCGCATCCCCTACGGGGGCGGCATCGGTGGCGTGGAGCACCACAGCGACTCCTCCGAGGCCTACTACACGCACACGGCGGGTCTGCACGTCGTCGCGCCGACGACAGTCTCCGACGCCTACGGCCTGCTGCGCGCGGCCATCGCGTCGGACGATCCCGTCGTCTTCCTGGAGCCGAAGCGTCTGTACTGGTCCACGGGCGAACTGGACCGCTCGGCCGGACTGCCCGAGCTGGGCCGGGCCGCCGTGCGCCGCACCGGTTCCTCGGCCACCCTCGTCACCTACGGTCCGTCGCTGCCGGTGTGCCTGGAGGCGGCCCGGGCGGCCGAGGAGGAGGGGTGGCAGCTGGAAGTCGTCGACCTGCGCAGCCTTGTTCCCTTCGACGACGCCACGGTCTGCGACAGTGTCCGGCGTACGGGGCGGGCGGTGGTCGTCCACGAGGCCCAGGGATTCGCCGGATTCGGCGCCGAGATCGCCGCCCGGGTCACCGAGCGCTGTTTCCACCATCTGGCGGCCCCTGTGCTCCGGGTCACCGGATTCGACATCCCGTATCCGCCTCCGATGCTGGAGCGTTTCCATCTGCCCGATGTCGACCGCGTCCTGGACGCCGTCGCGCGGCTGCAGTGGGACGACCGTGGGAACGGGGACGGCACATGACGCGCGCGACGAGGGATTTCGCTCTCCCCGATCTCGGTGAAGGCCTCGCCGAAGCGGAGATCGTACGGTGGCTGGTGAACGTCGGGGACCCGGTCGAGGTCGACCAGCCCGTGGTCGAGGTGGAGACGGCGAAGGCCGTGGTGGAAGTGCCCTGTCCGTATGCCGGCGTCGTCGCCCGGCTCTGGGGCCGGGAGGGGGAGAGCCTCGAAGTCGGCAGCCCCCTGGTCTCGGTCGGCGAGCCGCGGACCGAGGCCGCCGGCCCGCCGGCCGGCCGGACGCCGGCCGCGGCCGAACCCTCCGTGGAATCGGGCAACGTCCTGGTCGGATACGGCACGTCCGAGCCCGCCGTACGACGGCGGCGGCGCGTTCTCGTGCCCGATCCCGGAGAGACCGCCGCCGGCCGTGACGCCGTGGCACCCGTGTCCGGAGCGGTCGCCGTGATCTCCCCGCTGGTACGCCGGCTCGCCCGGCAGCACAACGTAGACCTGCGGACGCTGCGCGGCAGCGGGCCCGGCGGACTGATCCTGCGCAGGGACGTCGAACGGAGCCGGCCGGCACCGCCGGAGCCGCGTGCGGAAGCGGGTCCGCAGGACGTGCGTGTCCCGCTGCGCGGCGTGCGCCGCACCATCGCGGAGAAACTGGTCCGGAGCCGTCGGGAGATCCCCGACGCGACGACCTGGGTCGACGTCGACGCCACCCGGCTGCTGGAGGTCAAGCGGGAGTTGTCGGTACCGGGTGAGGAGAGGATCTCGCTGCTGGCGCTGCTGGCCCGCATCTGCCTCACCGGGCTCGCCCGGTACCCGGAACTCAACGCGACCGTCGACGACACCCGTCAGGAGATCGTCCGGCTCGCCTCGGTCCATCTCGGTTTCGCCGCACAGACCGAGCGCGGTCTGGTCGTCCCCGTCGTCAGGGACGCCCAGCGGATGAACCTCGCGGAGCTGTCCTCCGAGATCGACCGGCTCACCGCCGAAGCCCGCGGGGGGAGGGTGGCTCCCGCGGACCTGTCAGGAGGCACCTTCACCCTCAACAACTACGGCGTCTTCGGCGTCGACGGTTCCACACCGATCATCAATCACCCGGAAGCGGCGATGCTCGGCGTGGGCCGGATCCTGCCACGGCCGTGGGCCGTCGACGGGGAGATCGCGGTGCGCCGGGTGTGCCAACTGTCCTTCACCTTCGACCACCGCGTGTGCGACGGGGGGACGGCGGGCGGCTTCCTGCGGCATGTGGCGGATGTGATCGAGCGGCCCTCGTCCCTGCTCCGGGAAGCCTGACGGCGGGCCGGGCCCTCGCCGCGGCCAGGCAGGCACCGCTCACGGCGTTCACCGTGAACGGCGCCGGCCTCCCTCGGCCCCACCGCCGGGGACCGGCCCGGCCCGGCCCCTCACCCGCTCTGCCCGTCCCCTCACCGGTCACGCCGAGACTTCGCCGTACACGGCGCGCAGGAGGGCCGGGTCGGGGCCTTCGAGGACGGCCGGCCTGCCGAGGCCGTCGAGGACGATGAAGCGCAGCAGGTCGCCCCGGGACTTCTTGTCGACCCTCATGGTCTCCAGCAGCCTGGGCCACTGGTCGTGGCGGTACGAGACGGGCAGCCCCACCGCCTCCAGCACGGTGCGGTGCCGGTCGGCGGTCGCGTCGTCCAACCGGTTTGCCAGACGGCCGAGTTCCGCGGCGAACCGCAGACCGACGGAGACGGCGGCCCCGTGGCGCCACCGGTAGCGCTCGTTCCTCTCGATGGCGTGGGCCAGGGTGTGGCCGTAGTTGAGGATCTCGCGCGGCCCGGATTCCCTCAGGTCACCGGAGACCACCTCGGCCTTGACCCTGATGGCGCGCTCGATCAGTTCGGCGGTGTGCGGCCCGGCGGGCGTGCGCGCCGCAGGCGGGTCCTCCTCGATCAGCTCCAGTATCCGTTCGTCGGCGATGAACCCGGCCTTGACGACCTCCGCCAGTCCCGACACGAAGTCGTCGGCGGGCAGCGAGTCGAGGACGGCCAGTTCGCAGAGCACGCCGGCCGGCGGGTGGAAGGCGCCGACGAGGTTCTTGCCCTCGGCGGTGTTGACGCCGGTCTTGCCGCCGACGGCCGCGTCCACCATGGCGAGCACGGTGGTGGGCACGGCGATCCAGCGCACCCCGCGCAGCCAGGTCGCGGCCACGAACCCGGCGAGGTCGGTGGTCGTGCCGCCGCCGACCGCGACGATCACGTCGGAGCGGGTGAAGCCGGACCGGCCGAGCGTCCGCCAGCAGCGGGCGGCGACCTCGGCGGTCTTGGCCCGCTCCGCGTCGGGGACCTGGACGGCGACGGACCGCAGGCCCTGACCTGCCAGGTCCGCGCGGAGCGCCTCGGCGGTCCCGGCCAGTGCCCGCGGGTGCACGAGGGCGACGCGTCGGGCCCGCCCGCCGATCAGCCCGCCCAGCTCGCCGGCGAGCCGACGCCCCACCAGCACCTCGTACGGGTCGGTCCCCGCGGATCCGCCGACCTGGATGCGGGTGACCCGCGGCGCCGTCGGCTCACTCATCTCGGTCTCCACTCCAGTGTGTCGATGACGGCTTGGACGACTTCCGCGGGTGTGCGGCCGTCGGTGGCGACGACCGCCGACGCGACCTCGGCGTACAGCGGGCGGCGTTCCTCCGCCAGCGCCCGCCACCGGTCGAGGGAGTGGTCCGCGAGCAGCGGCCGGGACACGTCCAGAGCGGCCCGGCCGGCCGCCTCCTCGACGCCCATCGAGAGATGGACCACCGTGTGTGCGGCGAGCAGTTCACGCGTGCCGCCGTCCAGGACCGCGCCGCCGCCGAGCGCGAGGACGCCCTCGTGTTCTTCCAGCGCCGCGGCGACGGCCGCCTTCTCCAGCATCCGGAACGCGGCCTCGCCCTCGTCGGCGAAGATGTCCGCGACGGCGCGGCCCCGCGCGGCCACGATGTCGTCGTCGGTGTCCCGGAACGGGCAGCCGAGCCGCTCGGCGAGCAGGCTTCCCACCGTCGACTTGCCCACCCCCATCGGGCCGACCAGGACCACCTCGGGGCGGCGCCCCCCGCTCCCCGTCGCCCGCGGCGCGGCCCGGCGCATCGCCTCCAGCGGCGCCGGGCCGCGCCCCGTCATCTGCTCCACCTGGAGTGCCGCCTGGTGGAGCAGCAGGTCGATTCCGCCGACGACGCTGCCGCCGCGCGCCGCCCACCGCGCCGCGAGGGCCGTCGGCCACGGCTCGTACAACACGTCGAACAAGGTGCCGGGGCTCTCCGGCACCGCGGACACCAGGGCATCCGTCGCTCCGGCCGGAGTGGTCGCGATCACCAGGGGCGCGCGGAGGCCCGCCGCCGCGTCTTCCCACGGCTCGGTGCGGACCGGCACCCGCAGTCGCCGGCCCCACTCGGCGGTCTGCGCCGCGCGGGCCGCGCCGCGGACGTGGACCACGACCTCGCCGGCTCCCAGCTCGGCCAGTGCGGCCAGGGCCGAGGCGGCCGTGGCGCCGCCGCCGAGGATCACGGCGGAGCCGACGTTCCCGATCCCGCGTTCGCGCAGCGCGGCGACCATCCCCGGGATGTCGGTGTTGTCGCCCCGGCGCCCGCCGTCGGTGGTGAACACCACGGTGTTGACCGCCTCGACGGCGCGTGCCCGCTCGCTGACCTCGTCGAGCAGGGGGATCACCGCCCGCTTGAGCGGCATCGTCAGCGACAGCCCGGCCCACTCGGGGCCGAGTCCCGCCAGGAATCCGGGCAGCGTCGCCTCGTCGACGTCGAAACGGCCGTACGTCCACAGACCGTCGAGTTCCAGCGCACGGTACGCGGCACGGTGCAGCGCGGGCGACAGGGAGTGGGCGATCGGCGATCCCAGCACCGCGGCCCGGCGTCGGCCCTGGCCCTGGCCGGCGGTCACCGGATGTACAGGCTGTCGAGGTAGGACCGCACGTTGCGGCGGGTCTCCGGCACGCTGTCGCCGCCGAACTTCTCCGCGACCGCGTCCGCCAGGACCAGCGCGACCATGGCCTCGGCCACGATCCCGGCGGCCGGGACGGCGGTGACGTCGGATCGCTGGTGGTGGGCCCGCGCGGCCTCCCCCGTCGCCACGTCGACGGTCCTCAGGGCGTGCGGCACGGTCGCGATCGGCTTCATCGCCGCCCGCACCCGCAGCAACTCACCTGTGCTCAGGCCGCCTTCGGTGCCGCCGGCGCGGCCGGAGGCACGGCGGATGCCGCCGGCGGTGTTCACGATCTCGTCGTGCGCCCTCGACCCCGGCACCCGGGCCAGTGTGAATCCGTCGCCGATCTCGACCCCCTTGACGGCCTGGATGCCCATGAGCGCACCGGCCAGGCGGGCGTCCAGCCTTCGGTCCCAGTGCACGTGCGAGCCCAGGCCCACCGGCACGCCGTACGCCAGCACCTCGACGACGCCGCCCACGGTGTCACCGTCCTTGTGGGCCTGGTCGACCTCGGCCACCATCGCCTTGGACGCGTCCGCGTCCAGGCAACGCAGCGGGTCGGCGTCGAGCCTCTCCACGTCGGCCGGCGTCGGGTGGACATCCCGCGGCGTCTTCACCGAGCACAGCTCGACGACATGGGAGACGATCTCGGTCCCGGTCGTCGCCGTCAGGAAGGACCGCGCGATCGCGCCCAGCGCGACGCGGGCCGCGGTCTCCCGGGCGGAGGCGCGTTCCAGGATCGGCCGGGCCTCGTCGAACCCGTACTTCTGCATCCCGGCCAGGTCGGCGTGGCCGGGGCGCGGCCGGGTCAGCGGCGCGTTGCGCGCCAGGTCACGGAGGATCCCGGCGTCCACCGGGTCGGCCGCCATCACCTGCTCCCACTTCGGCCACTCGGTGTTCGCCACCATCACCGCGACCGGGGAACCGAGGGTCAGGCCGTGCCGTACGCCGCCGAGGAAGGTGACCTCGTCCCGCTCGAACGCCATCCGCGCCCCGCGCCCGTGTCCGAGGCGCCGCCGGGCCAGGTGGTCCGAGACCATCCCGGTGGTGATCGCGACGCCGGCGGGAAGCCCCTCCAGCGTCGCCACGAGTGCGGGGCCGTGCGACTCCCCCGCGGTCAGCCAGCGCAGCCTGCTCACCGGTGCTCCTCCGTCAGCGTAGTGGTCTTCCAAGGGAGTTCGTACTGTGGGAACAGCCGCCTCATCTCGGCGTGGAAGCCCGGGAAGGTCTTCGCCACACACGCCGGGTCGTCCAGCGAGATCGTCCCGGGTACGGCGAGTCCGAGGACCGAGAAGGCCATCGCGATCCGGTGGTCCCGGCGGCAGGAGATCCGCGTCGGGCGCGGAACGCCCGGGTGGACGGTGATCCAGTCCGCGGCTTCCTCGCACCGGACGCCGCAGGCCCGGAGGTTCTCCGCCACCGCGTCGATGCGGTCCGACTCCTTCAGCCGTGCGTGCCCGATGCCGCGGATGGTGACGGGCGCGTCGGCGAGTGGCGCGATCGCGGCCAGGGTCATGAACGTGTCCGAGATCTCGCCCATGTCGACGGTGAAGCCGCCGCGCAGCCGTTCGCCGCCGGTCACCGTGGTCGCGTTCCGGTCCGTCCGGACCCGCGCGCCGGTCCGCGCCAGCACGGCGGCGAACCGCGTGTCCCCTTGCAGGCTCGCGGAGCCGAGGCCCGGGACGGTCACGGTGCGGCCGGTGACCGCGGCCGCGACGAGGACGTACGACGCCGTGGAAGCGTCCGGTTCCACCAACGTGTCGGCGGCGGTGTACCCGCCGGGCTCGGCCTCGAACGAACCGTCCTCCCACGACGACATCGAAGCCCTCGCCGCCGGTGTGCTCGGCGACGTACTCGTCCAGGCGGCCGGTGAGGAGTTCGGCGGGGCGCCCCTCCCTGGACAGCACGTGGGTCAGGGAGAACCGCTCCGGGTAGCGGTCTTTGAGGTCGGCCAGTTCGTCCACGAACATCGTGGTGCCGCCGCCCCGGTTGCCGTAGAACAGCGCGACGGTGGACGACGGGGTGCACAAGGCCGTCGCCGCCAGGGACAGCATGGGGGTGATGCCCGAGCCGGCCGCCACCATGACGTGGGTGGCCGCGCGGGTGAGGTCGGTGGTGAATCCGCCGTTCGGCGGCTGTGCCTCGACCCGGTCCCCCGGCCGCAGTTCGTCGACGAGCCAGCCGGAGACCGCGCCGCCGTCGATCCTGCGTACGCCGATGCGCGGCGGGGTGCCCTCGGGGGAGCAGATCGAGTAGCTGCGCCGCTGTTCACGTCCGTCGACGATCCGTCGCACGGTCAGTGCCTGCCCGGCGCGGAAGGTGAAGAGGTCCGCCAGGCCGGCGGGTGCCTCGAAGGAGATCGCCGCCGCGTCCGGGCACAGCCGGTCGACCGCGGACACGGTCAGCGGGTGAAAGGCCCGCCGGGCGCGGCGGGCCGCGGCTGACGCCTCGGACCGGGACGGGGCGGGCGTCTCGGGCGGGGCCATCAGATCTCCTTGAAGTGTTCGAAGGGCTCCTGGCACGACCGGCAGCGCCACAGGGACTTGCAGGCCGTGGCGCCGAACCGGGACGTCTCCGCCGTGTCGGTGCTCGCGCAGCGCGGACAGGCGGGGCGGTGCCGCAGGCCGGGCAGCGGCAGCGGGACCGGTCCCGGGGGTGCGGGCCGGGGGCCCGGCGGGCTGATGCCGTGTTCGCGCAGCTTCGTGCGGCCGGATTCGGTGATCCACTCGGTGGACCACGGCGGGTCCAGCAGCGTGCGGATCTCGACGTCCTTGTAGCCGTGCGCCCGGATGCCGGCGGCGAGGTCGTCGCGGATGGTCTCGGTCGCCGGGCATCCCGTGTAGGTGGGGGTGATGTCCACCCGGACCCGGCCCGAGGGCAGGACCACCACCGCGCGCAGCACGCCGAGTTCGGCGAGGGTCAGCATGGGCAGCTCGGGGTCGGTGACGCCCTCGGCGGCGCGGCGGCAGATGTCGGTGTGCGTCGCGGGCCGGCCGTCGTGCGGGGCCGTGCCGGTCTGCCGGGCGGCGCTCACCAGACGGCTCCCGGATAGGCGCGGGCCACGCTCTGCATCTCGGTGAGGAGCTCCGTGAGGGCGTCTCCGGGGCGGCTGTCGCGGCCGGTCGCGCGCGGGCCCGGCACGGCGGGTGCCACCGGGTCGTACAGGGCGATGTCCGCGGGGGCGAGCGCCGCCGCCAGCGCCTGTTCGACCTCGGCCCGCAGGTCGGCGGCCGGCACGGCGCAGCCCGCCGCGGCCAGTCGGCGTTCCACGTCGTGGGTGACGAACAGTTCCTGGAGCAGCGGCCGCAGCCCGCGCCAGGCCCGCAGGGTGCGCCGGCGTGACCGCTCCGTGCCGTCGCCGAGTCGCGCCGTCCAGTGCGCCGCGAACTCCCGGTGGTAGGCGAGTTCCCGCACCCCGCGGACCGAGACCGCGGCCAGCGCGAGGTCGGGGGCCGAGGTGAGTCTGGACAGGAGGACGCCGCGCCAGGTGGAGAAGACGAGCAGGCGCAGCACACAGTCGGCGAAGTCGGCGTGCGCGTCCTCGGCGAACCGCACGTTGCGGTAGGCCTCCGGTCCGCGCAGGAACGCCAGGGCGTCCTCGTCGCGGCCGGCCCGCTCGACGTGTCCGGCCCGGCCGAGCAGCAGCCGGGCCTGCCCGAGCAGGTCCAGGCCGAAGTTGGCGAGGGCCACCTCGACCTCCAGTTCGGGGGCGCGGGTGCACCATCCGATGAGCCGCTGGGTGAAGACCAGCGCGTCGTCCCCGAGCATCAGGCAGTAGGCGAAGAGGTCCCGCGGGTCCGCCCCGTCCGGGACGTCCGCCTCCAGTTCGGGGACAAAGACGTCGAAGCCGGTGCCGAAGGTCCCCTCCAGGTCGAGGTCGGCGAGGACGGTGTCCGACGGCGGCTGATCGTTCATCGTGCCTCTCGCGTTCTGCCGTGGCGGGTGGCGGGGTCCGCCGCGGGCGCCGGTGGCCGGGGTGTGTCAGATGTGGGGTACGTCATCGGGGATCCGGTAGAAGGTGGGGTTGCGGTACGCCTTGTCCTGGCTGGGGCCGAAGTAGGGATCCTTCTCGTCGGGGCTGCTGGCGGCCAGGGCGTCGGTGCGGACCACCCAGATGCTCACGCCTTCGTTGCGGCGGGTGTACAGATCCCGCGCGTTGAGCAGGGCCGTCGCCCGGTCGGGGGCGCGCAGCGAGCCGACGTGGGTGTGGCTCAGGCCGCGGCGCGGCCTGAGGAACACCTCGTACAGCGGCCAGGAGCCCGGGCCGGGCGGGGGAACGGCGCCGTCGTCGGTGCCGTCGCCGGTGCTTTTCATCGGGCCTCGCCCTCCGGTCGCCGCGCGCGGTCCTCGCCGGGATGCTTCGCCGCGTGGGCGGCGGCGGCCTCGCGGACCCAGGCGCCGTCGTCGTGGGCGGCCCTGCGCCGGGCGATCCGCTCCGCGTTGCACGGTCCGTCGCCCCGCACGACCCGGTCGAACTCGTCCCAGTCCGGGGTGCCGAAGTCGTAGCCGCCGCGCTCCTCGTTCCAGCGCAGGTCGGGGTCGGGGACGCTGATCCCGAGGGCGCGGGCCTGCGGGACGGTCATGTCGACGAAACGCCGGCGCAGTTCGTCGTTGGTGTGCCGCTTGATCCGCCACGCCATGGAGCGGGCCGTGTTGCGGGAACGCTCGTCGGGCGGGCCGAACATCATCAGGGCGGGCCACCACCAGCGGTCGGTGGCCTCCTGGACGGCGCGGCGCTGCTGTGCGGAGCCGCGCATCATCGTCGCGAGGAGTTCGTAGCCCTGCCGCTGGTGGAAGGACTCCTCCTTGCAGATCCGCACCATCGCGCGGCCGTAGGGGCCGTACGAGGTGCGGCAGAGCGGGACCTGGTTGCAGATGGCCGCGCCGTCGACCAGCCAGCCGATGACTCCGACGTCGGCGTAGTCGGTCGTCGCGTAGTTGAAGACGGAGGAGTACTTCTGCCGGCCGTCGATGAGGCGCCGGGTGAGTTCTTCCCGGACGGCGCCGAGTGTCTCGGCCGCGGAGTAGAGGTACAGGCCGTGTCCGGCCTCGTCCTGGACCTTCGCCAGCAGGATCGCCTTGCGGCGCAGGCTGGGTGCGGCGGCCAGCCACGCGGCCTCGGGCTGCATGCCGATGATCTCGGAGTGGGCGTGCTGGGCGATCTGCCGCACCAGCGTCGCCCGGTAGGCCTCGGGCATCCAGTCCCTGGGTTCGATGCGGCCGTCCTCGGCGATGGTCCGGTCGAAGTGCCGCTGGAGCGGATCGGTCTCCTCGGCCGTGGTCGTCGTCATCCGTCCTCACCTGCCTTCCTGGTCGGTGATCACCCGTGTTCGCGGCCCGCCGGTCTCAGCGGGCCCGGAACGCGTGCAGCGTGACGTGTTCGGGTTCGGCCTGGCCGGCCGGGCGCGGGGCGGCCGGTGTCCGCGCCGCCCGCGCGGGGTGGAGGCCGGTGAGGCAGCGCTGTGCGAGCTGCTGGTACTGGGCGGTGCCGTTGCTCTTCCAGGCGGTCTCGTCCGCGGTCAGCTCGCGGATCACCTTGGCCGGGCTGCCGGCGACGAGGTGCCGCTCCGGAACGTGGAAGCCGGCCTTGACGAAGCTGCTCGCGCCGACGAACGCCTGCGCGCCGACGACGACCCCGTCCATCAGTACGGCCTTCATGCCGACGAGGCTGTCGCGGCCGACCCGGCATCCGTGCAGTACCGATCCGTGTCCCACGTGGCCGTCCTCCTCCACCACGGTGTCGGCTCCGGGGAAGCAGTGCAGGACGCAGCCGTCCTGCACGTTGGACCCCGCGCGCAGTTCCACGTGCCCGAAGTCGCCGCGCAGGCTCGCGAGGGGTCCGACGTAGCAGCGCGGCCCGACGTCGACGGAGCCGATCAGCACGGCGTCGGGGTGCACGAAGGCCGTGGGGTGCACGACCGGCACGTTTCCCTCGAAGGAGTAGATCTTGGCCATGGCTGTCATCGCCCTTCTGGTGTCAGACCGGAGCCGAGGCCGAAGCAGGCCCGAGCAGGCCGAGTGCGTCGTGCCCGTGGATCCAGGCGAGGTCGTCGGGCAGCGCGGCCAGGCGCTCGTTGCGCGCCTGCGCCTCGGGGCCGTCGGGGAGCTGGAAGCAGCCGGCGTTCTTGCGGGAACCCGCCTGCAGCAGGCGGGTTCGCGGTCGCCGGATCTGCTCGTACGCGCGTAAGGCTTCGGTGACCGTCCGCGGGGTGGCGCCGCCGAGGACGTGGGCGAGGACCACCGCGTCTTCCAGTGCCTGGTTCGCGCCCTGTCCGTGGTGGGGCAGCATGGCGTGGGCCGCGTCGCCGAGCAGGGTGACGCGGCCCCGGCTCCAGGTGCGCTGCGGTTCCCTGTCGTAGAGGGCCCAGCGTGAGGGACGTTCGCAGGCCGCCAGGACCGCCGTGACGAACGGGTGCCATCCGTCGAAGGCGGCCAGCAGCTCGGACGTCTCACCTTGGGTGGACCAGGACTCGATCAGCCAGTCGCGGTCGGGGACCACGGCCAGGAAGTTCAGGGCCCGGCCGCCGGCCACGGGGTAGGCGATGAAGTGCCGGCCCGGCCCCAGCCAAAGCCAGAGGACGGGTTCGGCGAGTTCGGGCAGGTGGGCCAGGCGCTCCATGGGGATCAGCGCGCGGTACCCGCTGGTGCCGGAGAACACGGCGGCCTCGGGACCGAAGACGCTGTCGCGCACGGCGGAGTGGATGCCGTCGGCGCCGACGACCGCGTCGGCCTCGGCCTCGGTTCCGTCCGCGAACCGGATCACCGCGCCGTGGCCGGTGTCCTCGACCGCGGCGCAGCGAGCGCCCAGGCGTACGTGTTCCGGACCGAGTTCCGCCAGGAGCGCCTGCTGGACCGCGGAGCGTTCCACCGTCCAGAACGGGGCCTTGAAGCGTTCCTCGTACGCTCCGGACAGCGCGTGGACCACCATGCGCCGGCCGGTGCTCCAGTGCCGGAAGTCGGCACGCAGGGGTGCGACGGCCGAGTCCTGGAGCCGCCGCGCGACACCCAGCTCCCGCAGCATGCGGTGCCCGTTCGCACCGACGGCGATCCCGGCGCCCTGGGGGGCCACCGCGCGGGACTGCTCGTACACCACCGCGTCGACCCCGCGTCGCCGCAGGCCGATGGCGGTGGCCAGGCCACCGATGCCGCCGCCCACTACCGCCACGCACGGGCGTCTGCCGGCCATGCTGTCTCCTTCCGTGTCCGCCGGGTCCGCCCGGTCGGTGCCGGCCCGCTCACCGGAGCGGGGTGACTTGGGTGAAGGCGCCCCGGTGGAAGACCAGGGGCTCCGTGTCGCCGGCGGACGCCCCGAGGACGCGCCCCACGACGAGCACGTGGTCGCCGAGCGGCTGGGTCAGGTGGAGCGCGCATTCGAGGGTCCCGGGCCCGTCGGGCAGCACCAGGCATCCGGTGCGCGGCCCGACCGACCACTGGGCGCTCTGGTCCACCGGGGGGCGCTGCGCGGCGGGCGCGGTGAGCACGCCGACCAGGGGGCGCGCGTGGTGTCCCAGGAAGGAGACGGCCCACTGGCCGGTCGCGCGCACCCGCTCCAGGAACGTGGAGTCGCCGCGCAGGCACATGGAGACCAGGGGAGGGTCCAGCGAGACGGAGGTGAACGAGTTCACCGCGATGGCGTCGTGTCCGGGCCCGGCCGGGCCGTCGAAGCGGGTGGTCACCGCGCACACTCCGGTGACGAACTGGCCGAGTATGCGCCGCAGCTGGGCCCCGTCCAGAGGCTCGGTGCAGTCGAGCTCCCGGGTCGCGGCGGCGCGTGTCGTCGGGGTGGTCACCGCGTGGCCTCGGCGGGGGCCGCGGGGGCCCGCCCGGCCGCTGCGTCGCCGATCACGGTGACGTCACCGGGGTTGAGGAGATCCGGGACCTTCCAGCCGTGCTCGTCATACTCCGACAGGCACTGGTCCACGAGCTTCTTGTAGCCGTCGAACTTGCCCGAGGCCTGCTGGGCGTGGAGCGCCTCGAAGCGGATCTGCTCGTGGTTGCCGGCGTAGTTCATCTCGTACAGCTCCCACCGGGCGCCGAACTCGGTGCCGACGGCGTCCCAGGCCAGCTTCATGAGCTTGACCCGGTCGATGGCCTCGACGCCCAGGCCTCGGACGTACTGGTCCAGGTAGGGGCGGACCTCGGGGTTCGACCAGTCGCGGGCGTGGGAGTTGTTGTAGATCAGCGCGCTGCCCAGGTCCCGCAGGAAGATCTCGCGGACCTTGGGGAAGATCGAGGAGGACAGCACGCGGAAGGCCAGCGCGGACTCTCCGTTGGGGGTGACGGTGCCGTCGGGCCACTTGGTCGGGTTCTCGGCCATGGAGTCCACGAGCGCCCAGAACATGTTGCGGTAGGCGAGCACTTCGCCGAGCCGGCTCTGCACGCCGCGGAACTCCGACGTGCCGGTGGTCTCCAGTCCCTTGGCCAGCAGGCCGGTCATGAAGTCCATCTTCACGGCGAAGCGGACGCAGGCGTGGAACATGGCGCGGTAGAAGAATCCCGAGCCGTAGAAGAAGTTGTTCGCCTTGTCCACGTCGTAGCAGAAGACGTTCTCCCAGGGGATGAGCACCTTGTCGAAGACGAGGATGCCGTCGTTCTCGTCGAACCGGCTGCTCAGCGGCTGGTCGAAAGGGCTGCTGACGGTGGCCGCGGCGAACTCGTACGAGGGCCGGGCGATGATCTTCAGGCCGGGGCTGTCCGTCGGCACGATGAAGTACGCGGAGAAGTCCTTGCCTCCGTCCGGGATGCGCCCGTAGTTCCCGACGAAGATGTGCTGGGTGAGGGCGGCGCCGGTACCCACCACCTTGGCCCCGGACACGATCAGGCCCGCGTCCGTCTCCCGGTCCACCGTCAGCATGACGTCCCCGAGTTCGGTGAGCCCGCGGTTGCGGTCGATCGGCGGGTTGACGATGCCGTGGCCGATGAACAGGACGTTCTCCTGGGCCTTGCGGTACCAGGTGGCCGCGTTGTCCTCGAACGGGGCGTAGTGGTCCTTGTTGGATCCCAGCGTGGACAGGAAGGCGGCCTTGAAGTCCGGGGTGCGCCCGAGCCAGCCGTACGTCATCCGCGCCCACTCCTCCATGGCACGCGCGGACGCCCTCAAGTCCCCCGAGGTGTAAGGGGCCTTGAAGTAGGGGTGGGTGAACCCGCCGTTGCCCGTGTCGGTGGGCACCACCAGCTTGCTGTTGCGCTCGGGGTCGTGCAGCGCGTCGTACAGGCGGGCCACCATGCGGGCGTTGTTGCGGAACGCGGGGTGCGCCGTGACGTCCTCCACCCGCTCCCCGTAGATCCGTACTTCTCGGCCGTCCCGCAGGCTCTGCAGGTACTCGTCCCCGGTCTGCGGTCGGGTCACGGTCCCGGGCAACGTGCTGGTGCTGGTCATGGAGGGATCACCTTTCGAGGCCGGTCGTATGAACGGGGGCAGGCGGGCGGAGACAGGAGACGCGGCCCACCGCGCCGGTTCCTTGCGTCCGGCGAAATCCTTCAGGAGGCGAACCGGCCTCAACAGTCGGCCGCTGGGGCTAGTGCCCTGGTATTAGATCCGTCCTTCTAGCCTCAACGGCCCGCTGCACACGGCCGGCCCGCCCGTGTCACGCTGCGCCCGGCAGCCGTCCGCAACCCGGTACCCGGCCCTCGGAACAGAAGGCGTTGAGGTTTTCTCCGTGGACAATGTTGAGCACTCGTCTCCCGAATCATGGCGGGCCCTGCCCGCGGCACAGCAGCCCGACTGGCCCGATCCGGCCGCCCTGCGCACGACGGTGGCGGCGCTGAGCAGCGCGCCACCCCTGGTGTTCGCGCGTGAGTGCGACACCCTCCTGGAACGGCTCGGCGAGGTGGCCCGGGGCGAGGCGTTCCTGCTCCAGGGCGGTGACTGCGCCGAGACGCTCGACACGGTGAACGCACACTCCGTCCGGGGCAAGCTGGAGGTCCTCTGCCAGATGGCCGCCGTCCTCACGTACGCCGCCGCCGTCCCCGTCGTGAAGGTGGGCCGGCTCGCCGGTCAGTACGCCAAACCCCGCTCGCAGCCCAGCGAGACCCGGGACGGCGTCACCCTGCCCTCGTACCGCGGGGACGCGGTGAACGGCCTGGACTTCACCGCCGCGGCCCGCACGCCCGATCCGGAGCGGCTGCGGCACGTCTACCACGCGTCGGCGGCGACGCTCAACGTGCTGCGCGCCTACACGGCGGCCGGGCACGCTGATCTCGGCCATGTCCACGAGTGGAACCGCGACTTCGTGGCGCTGTCCCCGGCCGGCCGCCGCTACGAGCGGCTGGCCGACGGGATCGACGCCACCCTCGGGTTCATCCGCGCCTGTGGCATGAACACCTCCACCCTGCGCACCTCGGAGATGTTCGCCAGCCACGAGGCCCTGCTGCTGGACTACGAGTCGGCCCTGCTGCGCACCGATCCCGACACCGGGCGCCGCTACGCCCTGTCCGGGCACATGCTCTGGATCGGGGAGCGGACCCGTCAGCTCGACGGCGCCCACCTCGCGTTCGCGGAGCAGGTGAGCAATCCCGTCGGGGTCAAGCTCGGCCCGGGGGCCGGCGCCGACGACGTGCGGGTCCTGATCGACCGCCTCGATCCGCAGCGCACTCCGGGGCGTCTGACATTCATCTCGCGGATGGGGCGCGAGAAGGTGCGCGACCGGCTGCCCGCCCTCGTCGAGGCCGCGCGCGCCGAGGGTGCCCAGGTGGTGTGGGCGTGCGACCCCATGCACGGCAACACCTTCACCGCGCCCAGCGGGCACAAGACCCGGCATTTCGAGGACATCCTCGACGAGATCACCGGCTTCTTCGAGGTGCACCGGGCCCTGGGCTCGCACCCCGGCGGCGTCCACGTGGAACTCACCGGCGAGGACGTCACCGAATGCGTGGGCGGCGGCGACGAGATCCGCTCCGACCACCTGCACCTGCGCTACGAGACCGCCTGCGACCCCCGTCTCAACCGCGGGCAGTCGCTGGACCTGGCCTTCCGGGTCGCCGAGTGGTACAGCGCCGAGAAGCGCCGTCTGACGCCGCCCTGGCCCGGCCGCATACCGCAACGGCGGGAACTGCCGGCGTTCGCGGACTACTCGGTCTCCCTCACCTGAGCACCCGCCCCGAGACCGAAGGAGCACCGTCGTGCGGCACTTCGAGAACTTTCCCGAAGGGGATGTCCACGAGCTGGGCAGCACCCGGCTCACCAGCGAGGACATCATCGGCTACGCGCGTTCCTGGGATCCCATGCCCTTCCATCTGGACCCGGTGGTGGCGCGCACCTCCCCGTTCGGGGGCCTGGTGGCCAGCGGCTGGCACACGGGGGCGGTGGTCATGGGGCAGTTCGTCCGCGCGCTGCTCGCCGACTCCTCGTGCCAGGGCTCGTACGGCATGGACGAGGTCCGCTTCCTGCGCCCGGTCCGCCCCGGGGACGAACTGCGCGGGCGGGCCACGGTGGAGGCGGCGGCGCCCCATCCCAGGCGCCCGGGCATCGGCACCGTCCGCTTCGTCGTCGAAGCGGACAACCAGCGGGGCGAGCCCGTCTACCGCATGCGCACCCGGCTGCTGTTCGGGTGCGTGCCGGCCGAGGCGGGGGCCGGCGGGACCGCGCGGGTCTGAGCCGGTCCTTTGCCCCCGCCCCGCCCGCTCCTGTTCCTTCCCGCCCACTCCCCCGCGGGGAGGAACAGGCCTTTGACAATACGCACCGTTGCGTCTATTCTTTCGGGAGTCGGCCGACCGGGAGAACCCCCCGTCATCGCGGTCGGCCGACTCCGGCACGTGACGGCGAGGCCCGGCTTACCCCACGCCTGCACGACCGGACGGTTCCCGGACACGGCCTCGTCCGTCGGCTCTCCCACACCGCACCGACACCGGCCTGCGGCACCCCGCCCCCGGGATGACCGCCGCTCCCCTCCCCACATCACCGGGGCAGCCTCCTGCGAAAGGCGTTCCTCACATGTTCCGCGCACGCCGGACCCGCCACACCGCCACCGTGCGGTCGGTCGTCCGCATCGCTCCCCGCATGGCGCGCATCTCCCTGGGCGGGCCGGTCCTGTCGGACTTCCCCGACGTCGAACCGACCCAGTGGATCAAGCTGTTCGTGACCGACCCGCGCGACGGGCAGACCGTCGGCCGCGCCTACACCGTGCGCGCCCACTCCGCCGCCGACGCGCTTCTCGACATCGACGTCGTCCTGCACGGCAACGGACCGGCGGCGCGGTGGGCGGAGACGGCCGCGCCCGGACAGGAGGTCGCCTTCAGCTCCCCCCGCGGGGCCTTCCGGCCCGAACCGGACGTCGAGCGCTACCTCCTGGCGGGCGACGAGAGCGCCCAGCCCGCCGTCCTCACCATCGCCGAGAGCCTGCCCCGCCACACACGGGCGACCGTCTACCTCGAAGTCGAGGGGCCCGAGGCCGAGACGGAGATCGACGCCCAGGCGGACCTGGACGTCCACTGGATCCACCGGGCCCCCGGGCAGCCCAAGGGCGAGGCCCTGCGGGACGCCGTCCTCAAGGCCCCGGTCGGCGCGACGCGCATCGCGGCGTGGGCGGCCGGGGAGTCGGGCGCGGTGCGGGACATCCGGCGTTTCTTCACCGAGGGCATCGGCCTGGACCGCCGCCGCTCCTACGCGAAGGGCTACTGGAAGCTGAACGAGGCGGACCACCGCGACCCACTGGCCTCGGACTGATCGACCGGCTCCGATCAGCTCCAAACGGCTACGACCGGCTACGACCGGCTACGACCGGCACGCAACCGCACGAACAGTCAGCGCGACGAACTCCGCGCCCCGCGGGGCGGACACCAGTGAGGGGCCTACTCCAGTGACAGGCGGTCATGGGCACATGGACACACCGGACATGAATCTCCTGGTGACGCTCGACGCGCTGCTGGAGACCAACAGCGTCACGCTGGCCGCGGAGAGACTCCGCCTGTCGCCCTCCGCCACCAGCCGCACCCTCACCCGGCTCCGCCACGCCCTCGGCGACCCGCTCCTCGTCCGCGCCGGTCAGCGGCTCGTGCCCACCCCGCGCGCCCTGGCGCTGCGTGGCGAGGTAGGGGCAGTCGTCCGCCAGGCACAGCAACTCCTCACGCCCGGCGAGCCGCTCGATCCGGCCCCCCTGACACGGGACTTCACCATCCAGGCGGCGGACGCCTTCGTGGTCGACCTGATCGCGCCGCTCACGACGGCACTGGCCAGGCACGCCCCCGGCGTGTGCCTGCACTTCGTGTCCGACGGCTCCGAAGGGACCGTCGCGCTGCGCGACGGCCGGGTGGACCTGGAGATCGGCGTCCTCGGCCGCACCGGACCGGAGACCCTGGTCGAGCCCCTCACCGGCGGCAGACTCACGGGGGTCGCGGCGGCCGGCCGTCCTCTCGCCTCCGGCCCCGTCACGGTCGACGACTTCGCCGCCGCCGACCACATCGTCGTCTCCCCGCACGGTGTGACCCGCGGCCCCGTCGACACCCTGCTCGCGGCGCACCACCTGTCCCGCCGCGTCGTGGCCACCGTCTCCGGCTTCACCACGGCGCTGCTCGCCGTCCAGGGCACCGATCTGACCTGCCTGGCCCCCGTCGGCATCGACCCGGACCGGCTCCGCGCCCTGGGACTCGTCACCTTCGAGGTCCCCCTCGACCTGCCGCCCCTCCCCCTGGGCATGACCTGGCACCCCCGCAACCACGCCGACACCGCACACCGATGGCTGCGCGACCATGTCCGGGCGGCGTTCGAATCCGTGAGCCGGCTCAAGGCCCTCTGACGGAGCCGGCACAGACCCTCGGCACACCGCGGGCGCCGCGCCGTCGCCCGGGACCGGGGTGACGGGCGACACCCGGCGGGAGCGGGCCGCAGACGGCACCTGGGCGACGGTCTTCACCACCCTGTTCGCCCAGGCGGACGCCGAAAGCGACCTCGCCAGGGCAGAGATGCGCCCCCGGTCGGCGGGCGACGTCGATCAGAGTTCCAGGACGAGCCGGGGGCACCCGGGTTCGGTCCGCGAGGAGAAGATCGTCATCGTCTCGTTGGCCGCCCGCTCCTCAGGGCCCAGCAGAGTGCTTCTCGGAAGGGGTGGCACGCCACCGGATCTCCCCGCTCGCCGGACGGCGGGCCGTACGAACTGCCGCGCGAGATGGGCGGCGACGGCCTCGGCTATCGGCCGCCGGCCGGGGTCTTGTCCGTGCTGGTGCCGTGGTGCCGGTGGTTCACGTGGGGCAGCCCGGTGAGGAAGGCGTCGAATGCGACGCGTTCCGTCTCGCTGAAGGGTGCCTTGAGCACGGTCGCCGACTGCACGGGCCGCCCGACTTCTGCGACAGTACGGCCCAGGCGAAGGGGTTGTACGCCACCTTGGTGACAGTGGACGAGGGGATGCTGCGTTCCAGGGCCGGGGTCTTGAGATGGAGGGTGTCGTCGGTGAGTCTGACAGTGATCGAGCCCGTGTAGTTCTTCGCGAGCAGCGTGGGACACCGCACCGGCTCTCCAGCGGACGGCGCAGGCCCTGCACGGACTCCATGATGTGGCGGGCCGGGATCGCTCCCGCCCGGTACCCGGGCATCGCGCGGTCCGCCACGATCAGCCGGGCGCTCCCATCCACTCGGGTGAGCAGGGGAATCCGAGCTTCGGCGAACGGCCGGACAACGCCGCCGAGGCCCGTCACCTGGGTGTCCAGCACGATGGGACGCTTCGGCACCGCCCACTGGCCCAGGGGGTCAGCGCCGTGGCAGTGGCGCACTCGTCCGGTGTCTCCGCCTCGGCGGCGTCGGGAATCTCCGCCCTACGACGCCTGCGCGCGTCCCCTAGTACTGCAACGACACTCCGTGACGTGGAGTGTTGCGCGTCGTTGGTCACTTTGTGACGGGAGAGATAGCTGACGAGTGGTCAGTTCTGTTCG